>DRZV01000086.1 GCA_011375465.1 Neomoorella mulderi | reverse complement strand
GTTCTATATAATACTTGGCTGTTCCTGTACTTAAAACTTCCAGACATAAGGCCTGAGGGAAAAATTCGGTTATATCTTGTCCCAAAATACTTTCTTTATTTTATCCCGTAGAGCTCCTCGGCTTTTTGGTTCCAATATATTACTTTTCTTTCTCTGTTAATTACGCAAATAGCCTCATTGAGGTGCTCTAGGATATCTTCTAAAAGTTATAACCTCACGCAAACAGGCTGGGAAGACATGCTTTTTGGTCATTTCCTGTCTCCTATGCCCTCATCATAATCCCCCCTCGCTCTATGTACAATGTATAAAGCAATTTTCGTACCAATCCACTAAAGACTTAAGAAGAGCTTAGGGGGATGAAGGCCGATCCGGCTTCAAGAAACCTATATCGGTTTAATGTCTACGACATGGGGGCTCAATACCTTTGATTTTTAAATGCCAAAAAATAAAAACCCCTTCCTCAAATGGAAGGGGGTTATTGGTGGCCCCAAGGGGGCTCGAACCCCTGTCTCCGCCTTGAGAGGGCGGTATCCTGGACCACTAGACGATGGGGCCTCCTATGGTGCGGCAGAGAGGATTTGAACCTCCACGGGCTAGGCCCACTAGATCCTGAATCTAGCGCGTCTGCCAGTTCCGCCACTGCCGCATCCGTTTCGGTCCTAATTATATCAACCTTTGAGGGTAAATGTCAAGCTCTTCATCATGTCCTCTTGCAAACTGCCCTCCAAGAACAACTATCCCAATCCCCGAAAGGGGTTGCTTCCCCGTAAATCACTTCAACCTTTTTTGAATAACCTTGAATTCTTCTGTATCCGCCCTTTCTAGCATCTGAAAGAGGAGGGCCTCGGTGCTGGTGACCACCCCCCCGGCTGCTGCCATAAGGGACAGCCCCGCCTTATAATCCTCCTTTTTACGGGAGCAAACGGCATCCCTGGGGATGAACACATGGTATCCCCTGTGCAAGAGATCTAAGCAACTCTGCCAGACACACACATGGGTCTCCATGCCCGTCAAGATCACCTTCTTCTTATTCACCCCTTCTAGACGCTGGACAAAGGCTTCCTCCCCCATCACGCTGAAGGAGAGTTTCTCCACAGGCTCATATACGGGCAGCTCAGCCCTTATCTCCTCCAGGGTAGGGCCTAAACCTTTGGGATACTGCTCAGTCAATATTATGGGTATCCTGTAGAGTTTGGCCAATTGGATCAAATGGAGGCAATTGTTGACCACTTTTTCTAAGATCTCTTCCTCCATAGCTCGGCTCAGCTTTTCTTGAACATCGATTATGACCAAAAGCGCTTCTTCAGGTTTAATGAAAAATTTTTCCAGCAAAATTTCACCCCTCGCTTAAAAATTAAAACGGGAAAGAATCTCTTTGGCCTCCTCCTCGCTCACATCATACCATATCCTGTAGGCGTCTGCCACGGCGAAATGCCAGCCAGCCCTAAGGTTGGGGCAATATATTTCTTCCACGTGGGGTAAAATTTTCTCCAGGGATTCCCAGTGAGCAGTAGGCACTGCCACCACTATCCTCTCTGCCCCTAACTTTTTTACCGCTTTAACAGCGGCCAGCATGGTGATGCCGGAAGCCAGGCCGTCGTCCACCAGGATTACGGTTTTCCCCTTTAGTTGGGGGAAAGGCCTGTTACCCCGTAATTCCTTAAGCCTGCGGGTTACTTTAGCCAAAGTATTTTTCTTTCCCTCTTCTACAATGTCAGGGGAAAGCCGATAGTAGTCCAGCATTTCCTCGTTTAGGATCACGGTGCCGTCAAAAGCCACTGCCCCATAGCCCGCCTCTGTGGTCCAGGGGAAGGTTATCTTGCTTACCACCGCCACATCTAAAGGCAGACCCAGCTCCTCGGCTATAACAGCGGCCACTGGCACCCCTCCGGCGGGTATGGCCAACACTACGCTATCGGTTCCCCTGTAGTTTTTTAGCAGGCTGGCTAAAACCCTGCCCGCCTCTTCCCTATGGGCGAAGACCCCCTCTTTTTGCCTCAATTCCGGGATATCCCAAAATTTTTTTTCTTTTTCATAAGCACCCTTCCTTTCGGTGAAATTGGCTGAAGTTAGAGAGATCCTTAAAAAAGAGACAGCTGCCGGAACGGTAACAGGGGCTTGCCATATAGGGTAACAAAGGGGGAAACCTTCTCCAGAGGTATCCCCATTTTCTTTAAACTGACCTCCGTGAGATAACTTTCCTTCCTAGCGGTTATTATTTTCTTAGCAGAAGCAGGGCCGATGCCGGGCACCCTTATCAGTTCCCAATAATCAGACCGGGCTATATCTACGGGAAAAAAAGAGGGATTTTCCAGGGCCCACCGGAGTTTAGGGTCCAGGTTTAAATCCAGGTTTTCTCGTCGGGAGAAGATCTCATCCAGGGAGAACCCATAATATCTCAAAAGCCAGTCAGCCTGATAGAGCCTGCGCTCCCTTTCCAAAGGGGGGGACTGAGCAGGAGCCTCTTCGTTGAGGGGGACATAAGCCGAATAGTAAAATCTTTTTACCAAGCCCTTTTGGTAGAAATACCAGGCCCTTTTCAAAATGGTTTTATCGCTTTCAGGAGCAGCCCCCACGATCACCTGGGTAGAAGCGGATCCCTTTACACCTTTTTCCCTCAAGAAATCCCTGACCCAGCGGAGGTTCTGAACCAAAATTTCACCCTCCTTTTCAGGAGCCCAGGCCTTCAGGGCCTCTTCGGTGACAAACTCTAAATTGGAGCTGACCCGGTCGGCCAGGACAACAGCCCTCTTTACCAGTTCAGGGCTGGCTCCGGGTAAAAGCTTTAAATGTATATACCCAGCAAATCCATGCCTATACCTCAAAAGTTCCGCTGTCCGGAGCATGAGTTCCATGGTGTAGTCGGGATTCCTTAAAATACCTGAACTCAAAAACAGCCCCTTTATATAACCCTTCCGGTAAAATTCCATGACAAGCCCCGCGATCTCTTCCGGAGTGAGGAGGGCCCTGGGGATGGAGTTGGAGCGGCGATTATAGCAATACCTGCAATCGTTTATGCAGATATTGGTCAGGAGGATCTTCAAAAGGGGGATATATTTCCCTGAAGCCAGCCAGGCGTAATAAATGCCCTTGAAGGGAAGCCTGCTGGAAAGCCCTTCCCTGCCGTTGGAGCAGAATTTATCGAACCGGGCAGCTGCGGAGAGGATCTCCAGTTTTTTAAAAATTTCGTTAGTCCTGAAGATTATTGTAGGGCCGGACACCGTCTCCCACCCCTAAAAACCTGATGGCGAGGAAGACGCCTTCTTTTAGGTACAATTAATCATTACTAAATAAATAAAACTATTCCTCCAGCTCCCGGTAACAGTTTTGTCACAATTATGGAGTAAACTACAGCAGGAGCTATAGCTCTCGTCCTGCTCCTCGCTTTAGTCCTGGCTACCCCCATCTGGCAGGGGCCGCTTCGGCTAAAGGCGGGGGCAGGGCATCGGGGGCTGGCCTGGGGAAAGCCATGGATTTAAGTCCGGAGCAAAAAACCCAGATACGGGATCTTTTGGAACAAGAATATGAGAAGAGCAGGGAACTGCTGATAAAAATCATGGACCTGCAGTTTGAACTCAGGCAGCTGCGCTGGCAAGATGCAAACCCTGCGGCTGTTGAAGCAAAAAAGAAGAGCTTAAAAACCTGCGCAGCCAGCTCCAACAGATAAGACAGGAATACAGGCAAAAGATGGAATACCTTCTCACTCCAAAGCAGAAGGCCAAACTTCAAAACCGCCAAGGCTGCAAAAGAGACCCCAACATAATCAAAGAGAAGAGGTTCCAGAAAAAAGAGCATATAAAAGAGCGGTCCAAGCTTCGGGAAGGGAACGGACAGTCCTTTCAGAGGGGCATATAGCCCCTCTTTTTTCGTGACACTAAGCCCGGGGAAGGATTACCCTGAAGGTGCTCCCCTTTCCAAGTTCGCTGTCCGCTTCCACCCGGCCTCCGTGAATCTCCACCACCTGCTTAACTATGGCCAATCCCAAACCGCCGCCTCCGGATATCCTGCTCCTGGCCTTATCTGCTCGATAAAACCGGTCCCAGATGTGGGGCAGATCCTGGGGAGGTATGCCGATCCCTGTGTCCTTTACCTCCAGCACCACCCCCTCTGGGGAAGGTCCCACCTTGAGCCTTACCTGGCCTCCAGAAGGGGTAAAACGAAAAGCATTGTCCAACAGGTTGCCTATCACTTGCTCCAGGCGTAACCGATCACCCCAGACGAAAGGCACGGGCTCAAGCTCTGTGTAAAACTCCACCCCTGCGAGTTCAGATATATTTTCATAACGCCGGACCACTTCCTCCGCCAACTCCTGCAGGTGCAGCTTTTCTCTTTTTATCTCCACCGCCCTAGTCTCCAACCGGCGTAGGTCCAAAAGCTCTGCAGTCAACTTGCTAAGGCGTTCCACCTCTTCCTTTATGCCCTGTAGATACCTGGGCACCTCTTCCGGATCTGCTATCCCGTCTAAAAGGGCTTCGCTGTACCCCTGGATAATGCTGAGGGGTGTGCGGAGTTCATGGGATACGGCTGCCACAAAATCCCTGCGTATCGCATCCTGCCTCTGCAGTTCTGCCACCTTTTTTCCAGCTCTCCTGCCAGCTGATTCAAAGAGAAGGCCAGAGAGGCCACCTCATCCTGCCCTTCGACCTCTACCCTGGCGGAGTAATCTCCCCGGGCCATGGCCTCGGCCGCCCTTTCCATGGCCACCAGCCTCTTGGTAAAATGGCGGGATAGGAAAAAGCTCAGGGCCCCGGCCAGCAGAGCCCCGCTTAACAGGGCCAAGAAGAAGGTCAGCCCCAACCCCCTGATCCTGGCTTCCAAGGGGGCCAAGGGGGCGTAGACTAAAATAGCCCCTATCACCTCCCCCTCCCTCCAGATGGGAACTCCTACCCAAAGGAAACGGACCCCTTCAAAGGAAGGATGGGGCCCCTCTCTCTGGATGGTCCGGCCTGCTAGTACTTGCCGGATATCTTCCCCCGTCACAACGGTGCCTCGAGGGAAGTCCCGATCCTTCCCCCTCCAATGCTGCACCCTGCCGGAAGCGTCGATTACCAGAAGGTTGGCTTGGAAGACCTGGCTGAGAAAGGCCATCTCCTCCCGGATCTCCTGGGGAGTCCCCCCGAAGTTAAAAGGTAGGCGAGTCTATCTGCCCTGGAGATCATCTGCAAGGCTTCATGCCGGTAATAGCTCCACTTGAGAACCTGTACCTGGATAAGCCCCAGCAAGATCAGGACTACAAGTATCAAACTGATCATGCTTGCCCCCAGCTTACCGGCGATACCCTTCATCCTATACCTCCAGCTTGTATCCCACACCCCATACAGTAGCCACGAAAAAGGGGGAAAGCCCTGTTTGCCGGAGTTTTTCCCTGAGACGGGCCACGCAGGTATCCACTACCCGTACCTCCCCATAAAAGTCGTGCCCCCAGATGAGGTCCAAGAGCTTTTCTCTCTGGAATACTTTACCTGGAGAAGCGGCCAAGGTGAGGAGAAGGTCGAACTCCTTCCGGGTCAGGTTAAGGACTCTTGCTCTCCCACCAGGACCTTTCGGGCTTCGGGGTCTACCACCAAAGGGCCCACCACCATCCTGGAGGAGGCCTTTCTTCCAGTTCTCCTTAAAATGGCCTTTATCCGGGCTACCACCTCTTTAGGGCTGAATGGCTTCACTAATATAATCGTCAACACCCATCTCCAACCCGGAGATCCGTTCCCTTTCTTCTCCCCTGGCGGTCAGCATCAAAATAGGCACCTCAGAAAAACGGCGAATTTCCCCGCATACCTGCCAGCCGTCCATTCCGGGAAGCATGATGTCCAGGACTATAGCATCCCAGCCCTGGGCCTGAACCGCCTCTATTGCTTTGGGGCCATCCGGAGCTTCTCCCACCTCGAATCCTTCCCGGAGAAGATATTTCTTTAAAATTTCCCGGATGCGGGGTTCATCATCTACCACCAGAACCCGGAGTTTAGGCGAGGACATGGCTCTGGCCTCCGATATGGGGAAAAAATTAGATCGCCGGAATTTTTGGCTCAGCACCACAGCATACCAACACCGCCCCCAATGGCTGTCCGGCTAATCTCGCCAGCTTGAGGATATTACATGGGGATTGTGTTCCGGATCCCTCTTATGCCAGCTGGGCATGAGCACCATATCGTGACGGCGCACCCCCAGCTTTTCTTCGAACACATTACATTTACAGAGAAAAATAAAGAATACGTCTTTTTCGCATTCTTCATAAAGGGACTCAAAATTACCCTGCCCTTTGGCTATGATGAGGTCGGCTTTTTGGAAAATGTCCAGGAATTCCGGAGAACACCGTTCTAATACCGTACCCGGGGCATCATCGCCGTTGTCGATGATGCGGGCATAACGGTCCATGCCCACCAGATAGGCGTCCTCCCTGGTGACGTCGTTTAGAACAGGCTGGCCCCGAACAGCGAAGTAAATTTCCAGATCCTTGTAGGTTCTTTTGATCTCTTTTATAAACAGCTTGTCCAGAACTATTTCTCCGGCATTGTCCCCCAGGTAGAGGAGCAGCCGGGACTGGGCCAATTTTTCTTTTAAAGCTTCAAAAACCTCGGGATTGAGGTTTTTCCTAAGGGTTTCTTGTACAATGGCCAAAACCTTTTCCGAAGAGAGCTCCTGCTGGGGGCCAAAATCGATGATATTTCCAGCCGCAGCCAATTTCAGCCCCTGCTCCAGAGGATCCTGGGCTTGGGCCAAGATTTTTGAAAATTCTTCCTCCAGCTTGAGCATCTCGAGGTTATAGTAGATTTTTTGTTCTCTGTAGGGGTCGGGATTACCTAAAATTTCCTTTAAAACCCGGTGTATCCTCTGAGCCGCACAAGGGGCAGATTTTCTATCCACCACCAGAAGCTCCTTTAACACCCTGTTCATCAAGGCGAACTGATCATCTTCTTCGGAAAGATGCCATTTGGCCAGGGTTGCAGCTTGGCTGAGAAGGCAAGGAAGGCAGTCTATGCTCAATTTCATGTTAAACTCTCCTCATTCAATTTAGGCCATAAATACTGTTTGGGGGTGATAGGGACCGACTCATTGTATATCGTTTCCCCTGGGGCCCAGGCTTTTTCTCCTGCCTTCAGCAGTTCTTCATCCTGTATCTTTTTTAATCCGATTTCCTCTAAAGTGGTGGGAAGACCTACAGATTCACAGAAGCTGTAGACCTCGTCAATTACAGAAGGATCCTTGTCGGTCAGGAACAAAGAAGCCAAAGTACCTATGGCCACCTTTTCTCCGTGATAGTAGCTGTGGGTAGCCTCGATAACCGTCAATCCATTATGGATGGCGTGAACCGCAGCCAATCCCCCTGACTCAAAACCCAGACCGCTTAGAAGAGTGTTGACCTCTACCACCTTTTGAACCTCCCCTGACTGAAGTCAGAGGATTCCGGGTTTTACTTCCCGGAACTTCGTGCCTGCCCCGGGTACACGGTCGTGGGAGTCCTTGGGCCGTAGGCCGACCCCTTACCAGCACGGGCTTGGAACCCGTACCGGCATACGCCGTACTTTACCGGGCGCAAGCAACCAGCGGGTTCGTGCCTGATCCACTATACCACCATATAGGTAGCATGGACGCCCTCCCGTTGCCAGGAAGGTCTTCCGAGTAACTTTCCGGTAAACGTAGGATTTCCCGGTAAACATCTTCAGCAGAATGTGGTTTGGAATCCAACCACTTATCGTGGCTGATTATTTCCTGGTGTTCCTGAAAGACCTGGAGGTAGTAGGAGACCACCTGCCGGTACAGCATGGTGGTACAAAAAGCCTGCTTCTCTACGTCGGCCGGCATGAGCAGGTTGTACCGGAGAGTTTTGGTGAACCCGTGCAGGTGCGGCATGATTAGTCACCCGCCTTCTGGTTTTCGATGTGCTTTTTGACCGCCTCTTCGGAGATGTGCCCGACGGTACCCACGTAGTAAGAAGGGTTCCAGAGGTGGCCACCCCAGAGCTCCTCCTTAAGTTCGGGAAACTCTTTAAAAAGGAACCGCGCGGAGACACCCTTGAGGGCCTTGACCATACTGGCCACCAGGTGATTGGGAGTAGCGCGGACGAAGAGGTACAGGTGGTCGGGCATTATCTCCATTGTCTCAATAGTGAAACCGTTGTCTCTGGCCACCTGGTACAAAAGGCTTTTGAGGCGTTCGGCCACCCTTCTAGTAAGTAATGGCTTACGGTATTTAACGCATCAGACTATGTGGTAGGCTATGTTGTACACGCTGTTGCGGCTGCGTTGAAGCTCCATCGGCTATTCTCCTTGTTTTGCCCTTTTGTATAAATGTATACCTTTTGCCAGTTCAGCTATGCCTTTTTGCTCCTTAGGTACTTGATTCCGATCCATATCAACACCCCAGCGAATATTCCCCTCAAGATCTCCTCGTTCACAAGATGGGCCAAACACCCTCCCCAATAGGATCCCAACAAGATTCCGGGTATCATCCCTGGCAAAAGGTGAACGGCCACATTGCCCAAACGCCAGTGGGTACAGGCTCCCGCGGTACCGGCAGGTACCATAGCCAGAAGCGAGCTCCCCTGGGCAGCGTGTTGGGAAAAACCGGCGGTCAGCACCATTACGGGAACCATTATGGAGCCACCTCCTATCCCCATCATACCCGAGAGGAAACCCGTGAAGACGCCGGCAGATAAAAGGGTGGCTGTTTTTAAACCGCCCTTTGGAGCGAAAGCCAGTACGGGTAAACGGCTCCTTGCCAGAAGCAGAAGGCACACCAAGAGGAGAAACCCTCCAAAAGCCCTTTTCAGCCCCCACTCCGGCAGGGAATGGACAAATCTGGCTCCCAGGCCCGCGGTGGAAGTGGCGGCAGCCGCCAGAAGCATAGCTGCCCCAAAGTCCACATGTCCCCTCTGGGCATAGGACAGGGCTCCAGCCAGTCCGGTAAACACCAGGGCCACCAGGCTAGTGCCGTGGGCTTTATGCTGGTTCAATTTCAGCCAGCTTACCATCAGGGGGATCATGACGACCCCGCCCCCCAGGCCCACCAGACCGCCGAAGAGGCCGGCGGCCAAACCTATAGAGAAGGTCTGAAAAAATATCCTTAATTTTCCTTTATCCATCCGTCCTTTCCCAGGGCACCAGCTCCACCGACCCCCATAGGGCCATCTTCTCCTCCGCTATGATAAGGGCCCCCAAAACTCCAGGAACCCGGGCAGCCCAAAGGGCGGCCTTTTCCACGTCTTCTGGTTTCTGTACCAGATTGCCCGCAGCGGTGGCCACCGCGTCCGCCAGAGCGGCAGAAGGGGCCAGGATTACGGCAGCGTCTGCTCGACCCAGGCTGAGGGAGTGACCCACTGTACCCGAGGAGGTGCACACCCCTAGTGGGCATAACCTCGGTTGGATCTTTATGGCCAGGCGATTGCTTAGGGGGGAAGATCCTGCATGCACACCTATAAAACAGGGACGGCGGCTGTTCAGGTAGATATCCCCGCCGTTTTCTATATATATTTCTCCCGAGGTCCCCATCAGATCCCTGGCCACCAGCTCGGCCATGGCCCCTGCCACCGCTGCCATAGGCCCCACCCCCGCCGTCCGGGCAGCCCTTCCCATGATCCGGACTATTTCCGGGGCCTCATCCCCCACAGGTATGGGGGTTAAAGCGTGCAAAAAATCCGGATGCCCCGCGATATATTTTTCCAGCTGTCTGCGGTAAACCCTTATGGAATTGCGGGTTATATGGGGCCATTCAGGGCGGTGATGCTCCTGGGGGAGCCCCACATAGAGGTCCGTCTCCTTATAGGCTGCCCTGAAATATATAAAATCTTCCCTACCGCAGAGCCTCCTGTAAGTCCTCCTCTGGTACACCTGTCTCCCCTTCCCGGCCCTCAATCCACAGGTGCCAGACTGTTGGAGGCGGCCACCACCCCCATGGCTTTGTAGGGGCACACCTTTACGCATATAAGACAGGCCACACACCTGTTTTCATCGAATTTGACCTCCATGGAGGGCCGTTCCAGATAAAGTGCACCTGTAGGACATACCCCTATACAGGCCCCGCAGTGGGTACACGCCTCCTCATCCCGAAAAACCGCCTGGCTCAAGGGCTGAATAGACACCCCCAGACTCTGCAAGTACTCCAAACCCCTGGCATATTGGGTAGGATCCCCCTGGATCTCCAGTACCATAGTCCCTTCTTTTTGAATATTTATGTTGGCCTTGAGTATATTGACCACCAGGTCGTACTTTTTTATTAGATTGTAAATAATGGGTCTATCCACCACCTGGGCGGGAAAACGCAGGATCACCCTTTGCAGTATCACTTTTCTCCCTCCTCTTCCCCGGCCTTTTCCTGGAGCCCCTTTAAGGGAGGAGTCTCCCCTATAGAAGGCAGAAGCTCCACAGGTTTGCCCAGAAGAAACCGACCAGAGGTTATCCAATCTTTCAGAGTTAAGGCTATCTCCCTGGCCCGGGGGTAGCTGGAGAGGGGGGCAGTGGGTATCTCCTTTCCCTCTATTTTGATGATGCCTGACTTCAGCTGGGCATAGGTCACGTACCCCAATACCCGGGAATTACCCTGGGGATAGTCTTCTCCATAGTCTATCACGGGGGCGTACAGCTCCTCATCCCCCCGGGAAGCCCAGTACATTATCTCCTCGTTCAATATGGGTATGGGCAAGCCCAAGCCCACCGCCAGGGAAGCTCCGTAGCCTATATAGGAAACTCCCACCAACCAGCGGGGATGCATTTTCTTGAGATCCCCTATAACCGCCACTGTCCCTCCGGAAAAGAGCTTGCCCCCGTCCGGCAGCTCCTTGAGGGTGGGGCAGTGCTGGGTCCCTTGCCACACCACGTAGCCCACCCCTCCCCCTAAAAATATCCTCGTACCTATGCCCACAGTGCGCAAATACGGGTCTTTGAGCAGGGGGCTCAACTGTCCGGAGGTGGAATAGGTGGCATTGCCCAGGCGGGGCTTTAACACCCCCATGTAGGTATAGATGGTGCGATTGGTGGTGTTCACCGCCACGCTGTAATTCTGATAGGCATTGCGGGGGTTGAAGAGCACTGCCTGATTTATGTCATCTAAAGTGATGACGGTCCTTATCTCCTTGCGGGGATAGCAATCGGTGCCATACCCTATAGCCCTGAGGGTTACAGGCTTCCTGGCCACCAGATCGTGGATCACATGGCCTCCTCCGTAAGAAAAGGCCCCTGGATGGATACTGTTCAGGGGGTCGTCTTCGGGAAGCTGGGTGGCGCCCAGAAAAGCATCCACCGCAGCAAATCCCGCATACCCGGGGACGTTATTGAGCCATACCTTGTACATCTTTATCCGGGGTCTGGCATGTCCAAAATTGAAATAGGCCCCCGAGGAGCACATGGTGCCAAAGGTGCCGGTGGTCACCACGTCTACCCGGGCCGCGGCCTCCTTTAATCCTTTTTCCCGGACAAGGGCGATGGCTTCCTCTGCTGTCAAGACCACCACTTTGCCCTTCTTAATTTTTTCGTTGATCTCCTCCCAGGTCCTTTCCATTTTCGGGCCTCCTCCCCGCACCAATAAAAGAAAACCTCTTCCTTCCCAAGAAGAGGTGAGAGATTTCCCGCCTCTTGAGCGCAGCTTAATTAATAGATGCCATGCCCTGGCCCGGGTGTCAAGGAAAAATTGAGGATTCAGTGACTTGCCACCAGATCGCAAGAGATCATACCCTCAAAGCATTCCCAGCAGAGGTAACGGCCACAAGCGGAGCAGATGCACATCAGGTAAGGATGGGAGGCCAAGCATTCATAACAGTATCCGGCATCGCAATGGGCGCACAGCACCCCCTTGACGTTTTTCCTTTTGCATTCGTCGCATACAGGTATCCGCATGGATCGCACCCCTTTCCCTTTTAATATTAAAACTAAAAGGCAGCAACAACAGGGACCTTTCTATTACAAAAAGTATAAAAAAAGTAAAAAAACCTCTAAAGGGAGTCGGCGGTTCAGTCTCTCTGCTGGCGGTTTAAAATACACCTGATATCCCTCTCCACCGGAAGATGGAGGGACTTGCACAGCTCTATCAAGCGGGAGACAGTTCTTTCTCCCAAATAGGCTTCCAGCTCCCTCAGCTCCAGATTGCTGGTGACCACTGTGGGCAGTTCATGGAGCAGGCGATAATTCAAAAGGGAGTATATTTTCTGCTGGGTCCATTCGGAATAGGCATGGGCTCCCAGGTCGTCCAGGACGAGCACCGGTACCTGCCGGGCAGTGTCAAGGATCTCCAGCTCTGTCTGGCCTTCTCCCGGGCGATCATAAGTGGCCTTTATGGCGTCCAAAAGATCGGGCACCACGGCGAAGAGCACCTGATGTCCCGCCTCTATCAGGGAGTTGGTTATGGCAGCGGCCAGAAAAGTCTTACCGCTGCCCACCGGTCCGAAGATGAAAAGCCCTCGCCCCCGCTTTCCCTCCTTGCAGTTATCAACAAAGCGCTGGGCTTCCTCCAAACATAGCCGGGCGCACTCATAGTAACTCCGGCCTGTCAGTTCGTCTTTTAAATTTTTAGAATAATACTCCAGATTAAAAGCAGCGAAGGTACAGCGTCGGAGGTGGGGCGCCAGGTTGGCCGCTCTCAACCGGTTCTGCCAAGCTCTCTGCAACGCACAGCGGCATCGGTAGGCCTTGCCCTCCTTGAGAATTATTCCCCGATCCTCGCAAAGGGGACACCGGTAAGCACCTTCTTCCTCAGAAGGGGGTATTATCTTTATATTTCTAAAATCAGGAAGGCGAATTTTCTCCACTACCCCCTATTCCCCTCAGTTTTCCTGGTTGATATCCGCATCCAGCCGGTATAGATCCCGATACTTGTCCTTGGGAGGAGATGGAGAAGGGGTTGGTCTTTTCCTCGCCCGTCTCCTCTCATCGTAGGCCAGGGCCTCTTCCAGGGTTTTAATGTTATTTCGCCGCCAATCCCTGAGTATGGAGTCTATGTAACGGAAGTTGAGGACCCCCCTCAGGGCTGCCCGTTTCAGGGCTTCTTGGATCAGCTCCCCGGGTATACCCTCTTCCTGCCAGACCCTCAGCTGCTCGTTTTCTAAGGGAGAAAGGGGACGCCCGAATTCCTTTTCAAACAGGCAATAGAGTTCCTGGGAATCCCTTTCCCCTTGGGGTAGGGAGGGAACTTCCCCCAAGGCCATCTCTATGAGGCGCTCCCAAAGGGGGGTAAATGAAAAGCTGTTTTGCCATTTTCTCAGGCTGGGATGAAAATAGGGCTCCACTGTCAGAAATTTTTTCTCTATGAGGGAAGCCAGCCGGTTTTTCACCTCTTCCGTATCCAGGCCCATATAAAGGCTTATCTTTTCCGGTGCAGGGAAGCGCTCCTGCTCTATCTGTCGCCAGTGTAAAAGATGAATGATAACCATCATCTCCGTCTCGGTCAACCCCAGGCGGGTGTAAAATTTCAATAACAGATCCGGGATCACCAGGCATCCGGAATCCAGCAGGCTGGTAACCAATAACTGGTAAGGCTGCCTCCATTCCATTATCGGCAACCCCCTCCTTCAGGTTAGGTCTAATTATATCATCGGCAGGGGGGGGATGCCAAATTCGGTTTCGGCCCCTAAAAGGGCATCTTGGTAATTCTCCCCCACAAACTGTTC
Organism: Neomoorella mulderi; assembly: GCA_011375465.1. Taxonomy (GTDB): domain Bacteria; phylum Bacillota; class DSM-521; order Neomoorellales; family Neomoorellaceae; genus SpSt-1133. The sequence continues at coordinate 13,808 of DRZV01000086.1, read as the reverse complement.
CCCTCTCCGGCCCAGAGATAAATCTTCACCGGAAAGGGGTAGTTGTTTTTGAACCTCAGATCTGCTCTACCCCATTCCACGGTAGCGTCGTCCTCATGAGAGGCGTAATCCACATCTCCCTCTATATGGGTATGCCTCTCGATTATCTCCAGCCCTGCCTCCCTGGCCACTTGGAACAGCACGGTGGCGGTCCGGCACACCCCGTTACCCACCTCCCAGCTGCCCTTGAGCCCCACCCTTGGTATATAACCCTTCTCCCCTGTCCCGGGGCCTGTGGCCCGGTTAAAGGAGAAAACCTGTCCCGGGGCCAATACAGTCCCGTTTATCTGGTGGGCGGCCAGACGGACGGACATTATACGTATTATTATACATTTGTTCCTGGAGCCAGGAGTATCGGGAAAATATATTGCCTTTTCTGCCAATACCTCTTCGGCGGCGTTTTGGGAGGTCTGCCGGAACGCCTCCATTGCCATATTGGCCGCCTTTCTGGAAATTTCGCGGATCTCCCCTTCGTCCACGGAAGAAATGGAAAAGGGGCTCGCCCCGGCTACGGCGGGAAAGGTATCCGCAGGTCTATACCAGAATACGTGCCAAGAAAGGAGCTGACAGAAGTCCCTCAGGGGCACCCATACCCTGGCCTCCCTCAACACCGAGGGGACAGACATCTCCCAAACTTCTCCTCTCAGATTTACATAGGGCAACCCCGGATAGACCCATATTTTTTTCCCTGCCAAGCGATCTCCACTGACCCCTCTTTGGCCCTATAGTTTATCTCCTCTTCCTCTATGCCCATGCCTGTCAACAGGGGGCGAAGGGGAACATAAAGTTTTCCTTTTTCCAGAAAAGGCACCCCCTCCATGGTAAAGAAGACCACCCCCTCGGCCCCCGGAGAGGACGCAACCCCGTAGCAGCCCATCCCAGGGAAAAAATATATGCACCTTTGGGGGGAAGCGCCATGGGCCGGCTTAAATATAAACAAAATTGCTAAATAAAGGAAATATAAAAAGGATCCCTCGCTTCAGGGACATCTTCACCCTCCCCCAGAAGGAAATCTTTTGGTTATAAAGAATTTAATTTTCAGGAGGTGAAATCATGGCCATAAAATTACCCCCTTTTATGGAAGTCCTGGCCCAGAGGGATGAGGAATTTTACCAGGCTGTAGCCAGAGTTTTGGAGTTGGCCCACGGTCCTGGAGCCCTGGATCCCAAAACCAAAACCCTCATCAGCTTGGCCCTGGATGCCTGCGTAGGTTCGGAGCGGGGAGTTCAAGTTCTCTCCCAGAGGGCCAGGGAGCTGGGCGCCACCGACCAAGAGATCAACGAAGTGATGCGCCTGGTATATGCCGTGGTGGGATCCAAGCCCATAATTATGGGGAACCTAGCCTTCCCCTCTAAAGGGTAGGAGGGCGTGAATCTTCTTGGGCTTTTTCTTTATTATACAATTATATAATGTAAAAGGAGATTTTTTCCTAAAAGTTTTCAGGAGGAAAAAGATGAAGACCATCGCCCTCATAGGCCCCAGCGGAACCGGCAAAAGCCATAGAGCTCAAGTCATAGCCAAAGAGTGGGGAGCAGAAGCCATAATCGACGATGGCCTTTTAATCCAGGGCAGCCGCATTTTGGCCGGCATATCCGCCAAGGAACAGCCCACCAGGGTGGGGGCCATCAGGGCTGCCCTATTCAACCATCCTGCCCATGCCCAGGAGGTCAAAGAAAAGATAAAGGAGCTAGCCCCTCGCCGGCTCCTCATATTGGGAACTTCTAGAGAGATGGTACAAAAAATAGCAGCCCGCTTGGAGCTGCCCGAACCTTCGGAGTATATAGAAATAGAAAAAGTGGCCTCCCCCAGGGAAATAGCCCAGGCCAAGAGGATCCGAGCCCAACTGGGGAAACACGTCATACCCGTGCCCACGGTGGAGGTGAAGCCCCGATTCAATCTCCCCTTCGTGGAACCCTTAAGGGCCCTTTTCCACCGGCAACCCTCCGGGAGGAGAAAGGTCCACTGGGTAGACCAGACTGCCGTGAGGCCCACCTTCAGCTATCTGGGGCGATTTTGTATCGACCCTCGGGTGGTGGCCAGCATAGCCTCTTACCTGGCCCGGAGCCATAGGATAGAAACCCATAGATGTCAAGCGGAAAACAGGGATGGCAGCCTGATCCTGGATCTGGAGGTGAGCGTCCCCCACGGCGAGCCCTGGCTTCCCCTCCTGCGATCACTCCAGAGGAAGCTGAAGAACACTTTGGCCTATATGACGGCTCTGGAAATACAGGCGATAAACGTCCACGTGGTGGGAATATGTCTTCCCCCGAGGAAGGCCGAAAAGAAATAGATTACTTGACCGCCGCTTCCTTCAAAGAGAGCTTGCGATCCACGAATCTCTCCATCCTATTCAAGGCTTCCATGAGTTCTGACAGGGAAGTGGCATAGGAGCAGCGGATAAAGCCTTCTCCACAATCCCCAAAGGCAGATCCAGGTACCACCGCCACCTTTTCCTCTTTGAGGAGCTCTTCGGCAAACTGGAGGGAAGTCATGCCGGTTATCTCAATGGAGGGAAAGACATAAAAGGCACCCTGGGGTTCCAAGCACTTCAGCCCCATACCCTGCAGCCGGCTCACCACCAAGCGCCGCCGCCGATCGTATTCTTCCTTCATCTTCTCCATTTCGGGCCCGCCGTTTCTTATGGCCTCCAGAGCCGCCATCTGGCTCATTATGGGGGCACAGAGGATGGTGTACTGGTGGATCTTCACCATGGCAGCCATTATTTCCGGATGGGCTGCCACATAACCCACCCTCCAGCCGGTCATGGCGAAGGCTTTGGAAAAACCGCTCACCAAGATGGTCCTCTCCTGCATACCTGGAAGGCTGGCAAAGGATCGGGGTGGTCCGTCATAGCGCAGTTCCGCATAGATCTCATCGCTGAGCACCAGCAGGTTATATTTCTTCACCAGGAGGGCTATATCTTCCATATCCTCGTCGGATAGGACCATCCCGGTGGGATTATTGGGGTAACACAAGATTAAAAGCTTGGTGCGGGGAGTTATATGTTTTTCCAAATCTTCAGCCGTAAGGCGAAAACCTTTTTCCCAAGATGTGGGAATGATTACCGGCACTCCTCCCGCCAGCCGGGTGAGGGGCTTGTAGGAAACATAATTGGGTTCGGGTATGAGGACCTCGTCTCCCGGCTCCAACACCGTTCTCAAGGCCAAATCCACTGCTTCGCTGGCCCCTATAGTTATGAGGATCTGATGTTGGTAATCGTACTCCAGACCAAACCGCTCCTTTAGATAACGGGCCACCTCCCTCCTCAGCTCCGGAAGACCCCAGTTAGAAGTGTACATGGTGTATCCCTGTTCCAGGGAGCGGATGCAGGCCTCCCGGATGTGCCAGGGGGTCACAAAATCCGGTTCCCCCACCCCTAAGGAGATAACCCCTTTGGTGTTGGCCACCAGATCGAAAAAGCACCTGATGCCCGAAGGGGGGAGGCTTTTAACCCGGGAGCTGATAAAACGCTGGGGTTCAAACCCGCAGCTTATGGTCATGGCTGTAACACCTGCCTTTTATCTGATCCTTGTTCCTCGAAAAACACGATTCCGCTATCTTTATATTTCTTAAGGATAAAATGGGTTACTGTGCTCTGGACCTGCTCCAGGGGGGCCAGTTTATGAGCTACAAAATTGGCCACCTCCTTAAGGCTTTTCCCCACCACCAAGACGGCGAAATCATAGGTGCCTGACAGGAGAAAGAGGGATTTCACCTCAGGATAACTGCAAATGCGGCGGGCCAGGTGATCGTATCCCACGTCCTGCTCGGGTGTAGCTTTGACTTCTATCAGGGCCGCCACCTCCTCTACCCCTGCCTTCTCCCAGTCGATCAGGGTGGAGTAGCTGAGGATGATCCTCTCTTCCTCCATCTCCTCCATTGCTCTGCTCACCTCTTGAACAGGGAGACCCAACATTACGGCGATCTCCTTGGGGCTTATCCTGCTGTTATGCTCCAGCAATTCCAAAATTTTCTTTTTCATCTTCAACGACCCCCAATAAGCTGAAAAACCTCTCTTCCCTTGAAAAGGGACGAGAGGTCGCTCCCGCGGTACCACCCTTTTTGGCCCATCCCTGGCGGATAGGCCCACCTCTTGGGCCTCTAACGGGGCCAGCGTCCAGTCTTCGGGTTTCCCCTTCCGGCGGCAGCTCCAGGGCGGCCTTCGACAGGGGTGCTGCTGGGCTTCCACCCTCCCCAGCTCGCTGGGTTAGCACTTTCCTGCCTACTCTCCCCTTCATAGCCTTTAGCTTATCCGGCTTTTATTCAATTTTTTTATTTTTAATGTAATTATCCGGGGAAGTCAACCTTCCCGCTTCAGCTTTCTGGCCAAATAGGTGGGATTGGCCAGTTCTTCTGCTTTTACCCGCCTCAACCTTATTCCCTCCTGGCGGCAGTAGAATTCCTGACGCCAGTCTTTAAGGGGGGGGATTCCAGCTCAAAACCCAGCCTCAACCTGGGCAGGTAAAAAGAGATCCTCCCCACCCGGGTGGGGTAGCCGGCTATGATCTCTTCTCCGAGATAGGCCTGGACCAGCGCCACCTTCAGGGCCTCCAGGGAAGCCTCGAAACCCCTGCGCGTCCCCTCTTCCCCGGATTCTTCTGGAAGCGGGAGGTCTGGTTCTGCCGGAACCCCTTCTGGGTTTTCACCTGATGAGGGGGCTTGGAGTTCAGCTTCACCTTGCTTTAAACTGCCCAGATAAAGCTCTATCCCCTCTTCTATAACGGCTTCCAGATGCTCGGGGAAACTTCCGAAACTCGCCAAAACACTTTTATCCGGTATCCTCTGGGCGATCAACTGCTTCAGCAGGGGTTTTAGGTACTCTTCGCCCTTTCTTTCCAGGATCACCATCAGGAGATCCCCTAATTCTGCCACTGTTTCCAGACACCGCCGCTTGTTTTCCTGGAAAGACTCTTCCCCCGCCCTTCCCAGTTCTATTACCTCTTCGATGAGCCTATCCACCCGCTCCAGGATGTCTTTTTCCAGTCGGGAATTGGACAATTTCAACCCACCTCCTGGCAGCTCTTCCTCCCTTCAGTATATGCATCCTGGCTGCCCAGGAGAACTTCCTTCACTTTGGGACGGGGAAAGAGGCCCGCCTCCCGTACTATGGTGGGTATTATCTCTTCCCACATGACCGTCATTATATGGATGCCTGCTATGCCCTCTACTTTCTTTAAATGCTCTATCATCTCTATGGAGAGGGATATGCCCTCTTCCTCAGGATAGGAAGTCCTCTCCATGCGGAGGACCACCTCTTCAGGCACCCTCATTCCGGGGACAGAGGTCTGCAAGTATCTGGCGCTCTTGGCCGATTTCAGGGGCATCACCCCGGCGATTATATAGGCCCTCTTGTGGATCTGCCGCTCCCTCACCAGATCCATGAAAAGATCGAAATATTCTTTATCAAAAACACACTGGGTCTGGATGAACTGGGCTCCTGCCTCCACCTTTTTTTCCAGACGCTCTACCTCCTGATTCAAAGAACCCATAAAGGGATTGGTGACCGCTCCTATAAAAAACCTGGGTTCCTGCCCCTTTATCTCTTCGCCGCAAGCGAATCGCTTTTCATCCCGCATTTTTTTGGCGATGCGGATAAGCCCTACGACATCCACGTCCTTTACCATGGTGGCGGTGGGATGATTGCCCACAGAGGGGTGATCACCGGTGAGGCAGAGGAGATTCTTTATGCCCAAACTGTAGGCTCCCAAAAGGTCACTCTGAAGCCCGATGATGTTCCTGTCTCTGACCGTCATCTGGATTATAGGCTCGCTTCCTGCCCTCAGCACATGGACAGCTGCGGCTATGCTGGAAAGGCGCACCACCGCTTTATGGTTATCGGTGAGATTGATGGCATCCACAAAGTCCTTCAACATCAGGGTCTTTTCCACAAGCCGCTCAGGGCAGGCATGTTTAGGAGGGCCTATTTCGCCGCATACGACAAAATGACCGCTGTCCAGAAGCCGCTTCAGTTTGCTCTCCGTCTTCATCCCCCTATTTCCTTTCCCTAATTATTTTGAATTAATCCTGCCGTTACATTGATTAACATCATAACGGCAGGAAGGGCTGGTGTCAATAGGTATTACCCCTGGGAGGGCCCCTTTAACTTGGCTTCCAGTTCTTCGATTCTCCTTTCCAAGGCTGCCAGTTCGTTTTTGGTAACCAGCCCTAGCTCTCCCCTCAGCCGCTCCACCTCTCCTCTTATCGTTTTTTTAAGCTTTTCCTGTTCTTGTTTGCCCCGCTCCACCAGCTGCTCTACAAATTTTTTTAGCTCCTCCTGTTTAAACTCTCCTCGTTTTATCAATTCCTTACCTATCTCTTCCGCCTTTTCCTTGGTTATAAACAGGGCTCCCAACCCCGCCAGGTATAGCTTGCGTGCAAAATCCAGCATATCCTTATCCCCCTTTTTTGGCCTTCTGGGTTGTATTATATCATAAAGTCTAATTTTTCTCTCACATCTAAGGGCAATTCCGTGTTAAAATCCCAGTATAAAGAGGAGGTGCAGCCCTTATACCCATGTGGGATCCTGCTCAATCGGTATCCCAACCCCATCCCCAGCGCTGGGCAATCCTGGCCGCAGTGATGGGGATAACCCTTTTAGGACCTGTGGACAGCAGCGTCGTAAATGTGGCCCTGCCCACCATCGCCTCGGTATTCCGAGCTGATTTGGGCTCGGCAGCCTGGATTTCCATAATCTATCTTCTGATCCTGGGGAGCTCTATACTCACCTACGGCCGCTTGGGGGACATATACGGTTTCCGCAGGATTTTTTTAACCGGGGTCTCTATATTCACCCTGGCTTCCCTTCTATGCTCCTTGTCCTTTAACCTGTGGTTCCTCATAGGCTTCCGGGCCCTGCAGGCCCTGGGAGCAGGGATGTTCATGTCTGTGGGACCTGCCATTATAACTCAACTATTCCCATCCCAGGAACGGGGTAAGGCTTTAGGGTTTAATGCCACGGCAGTGGCCTTGGGGTTAGCCCTGGGCCCCCCTCTGGGGGGTTCCTATTACAATCGCTGGGCTGGCGGTCCATTTTTTGGATAAACCTGCCCATAGGTATTCTCGGTTACGGGATCTGCAGCCGCATCCTGCCGGAGGGGCACCAGCCTGTAAAGCAAACCTTCGACTTATGGGGAGCCCTGCTGGCCTTTTTTACCCTGGGCTCGGCCATCTTGGCCAGCAATCGGGCTGCCCAGATGGGGAAGGCCGATGGATGGGTCTTCGCTCTGGTCATATCTTTTCTGGCAGGGCTGTGCCTTTTCATATTCCAGGAGCGCAGGGTCGCTGAGCCCATGCTGGATATAACTTTATTCAAAAACCCCATTTTTTCTGCCGCCAATCTGGCTGCTTTGCTCAATTACGCCGCCCAGAACGCTATGATATTCCTATTGCCCTTTTATCTACAGGGGGTACTGGGTTGTCCTCCTTCTCAGGTAGGCCTTTTGCTGACCGCCTCCCCGCTGGTAACCCTCTTGGTGGCCCCCGCAAGCGGAGCCCTTTCCGATCGTTGGGGCACCCGCTGGCTGGCCTTCAGCGGTCAGACGTTGATATCCATTACCCTTTTTTCCCTGCTATGGCTGAGTCCCCAAACCGAGCCCAGGGAGATGATCTGGAGGCTATGTGTTTTCGGCCTTGGGTCTGGACTTTTTCAGTCCCCCAATAACAGCGCAGTGATGGGCAGCGTCCCGCCCCACCGTTTGGGCATAGGTTCAGGGGTTCTGGCGACCGTCCGCAACCTGGGGATGGTCACAGGGGTGGCGGTGAGCAGCAGCATCTTTACCTGGCAAAAAAATCTCCAGCTGGCCCTCTTGGGCCCTTCCCAGGGGCTACAGGCCGATATGGTGGGATTAAAAGCAGCTTTTATGGCTGCCGCCTTGCTGGCCTCTTTAGGGACCTTAGCCTCCCTGGGGCGTTCAGATATATGGCATAAAAATAGATCAGCCTTATATTCAGGGGTGAGGGATATGAACAATTATGGCGATTTTTTGTTGGTGATGGGGGCTATATGCCCGGCCTCCGAGAGCTTGACGGACCTGATAAAGGCCCGTTGGACCTGGCTGGGGCAGCCCCGGCCCCATCCCCAGGAAGAGAAGCTCCGCCAGAGGGCCATTGTATTTATAAGCGCGGCCATAGCTGCCCTCCTGGCCACCTTCGCTTCCGTAGACGTGTTTGGCCTGCTGGGGCTGGAGGCTCTGGCCGGCCTCAGGGCCTCTTTACCATGGCTTTACACTTTGCTGAACATGATATGCGTGGCTCTGCTGGCCAGCTTGGGGGCCCCCCTCTTACACGAAGTCCTCTCCATCTTGATAGAATTCAGGCGGAACATCTGCCTCCGCAACCAGATGATCCAGTGGCAGCTTCTGGAGTCCGATCCCTCCAAGGACAGGTAGCAGGCCCGCTCCAGCTCCGACCCTTGTAATGCCGGAGGAAGCGTGGTAGAATTAGTAGTAGTAGCAGCAGCAGTAGCAGTAGCAGTAGTAGTAGGAAGAAGAAGAAGAAGAATTAGGTGGTAGAATTATTAGGGACGGGATGTAGCTCAGCTTGGCTAGAGCACCTGCTTTGGGAGCAGGGGGTCGCAGGTTCAAATCCTGTCATCCCGACCACGGGCCAACGTAGCTCAGCTGGCAGAGCAACTGACTTGTAATCAGTGGGTCGGGGGTTCGAGTCCCCCCGTTGGCTCCAGTAAAATCGAGCCCCCCTGGGGAGGGCAACATTTCCCAGGGGCTTTTTTACTCAACCTTGCTGCAACCACAAAAGAAGACCACCGGCAACCCGGTGGGTTTCCAAGCAAGGGGCTTCTATACCGTGGAAATAAGATCTGGCCGCACCCGGGTGGGTTTTAAAATTGTCTCTTTAGGGGGAAAAGAAGAGGTGCTGGCCCACGGTGTTGCCCGAAAGGATGGGCTTTGCCCTGGAAGAAATCAAAGAGGCCCTTTCAAGCCCCCAGCCTTTCTGTCTCCTTATAGACGAGATCGGCAAGATGGAGCTCTTCCACCCGGAGTTTCAACAGGTGGTGGAAGCCGCCTTAAATTCCGCCCTGCCGGTGGCGGCCACTGTCATGGCCCAAGCCCACCCCTGGGTGGATAGGATCAAGAACCGGGCGGACGCGGAAGTCATCCCCGTAACCCCTGAGAATCGGGATAGGCTGCCCCAGGAGCTTTATCATAGGGTAATGGCTTTACTGGACCATCATACTGCTCAATTCTAAGATTATCTCCGCCATCAAATGGGGTCGATGTTTTAAAAAGAATTTCTGGCATTCGATCTGTAAAGCCCTGTCTAAAAGACCTTCTGTTAATTTTTCCTTTAATTTCAATAGCCTGGCGGTATGCCTGCCGGAAAAAATCTGATTGACCGATAGGGGTTCTATGTTAAAAGAGACGAGGGCTTTTTCCACCTTTTCTCTGAACTCTTCCATGGTATGGGCCGAAATCGCCTGTCCCTGTCCTCCCAGCCATCGGATCAATTTGTCCAGATAAAGTTTATCCTCGGTGGAAACCAGCTTCTCCGGGACCAGCGTCCCCTTTCTCTTTATTATGTCCTCTAAAATCCATAGTATCCGGTTAAGGGCGTCTTCTTTATACTCCGGGGCCATCTCCCCGATGGCCTTCCTGTATTTATGGTTTAGCTTTTCAGCCATTTCCTGCAACTCCCCTTCCTGCCATATCCCAAAATCGCCCAGGTCCATGGCTGCCCCTATAAAACCGTTGGAATGGATAGAAAACATGATCTTTTTTCCCTCCCCCTTATCCTGCAGAGCGCAAAGGGAGGCTATCCTGGCTGTATAGGCGTCCAGCTTGAGCCAAGGCACAGAGATGATGGGATCCGGAGATCTGGTGATGTCGCCGCAATGGGGCGCCACGTAGACCTTCTTAGAAGGAGGAGCAAAGACGTGAAAGTAAAACTCCTTCCAGGCTCGGGTCTTTTCCCAAAACTCCGCCTCTGAACGGGCGGCAAAAGCCAAGTTTCTGCTATCCTTTATTTCTTCATAAGGAATAGGGCAAGCGAGACCCATAGTCCAGGGCTTCTTCCAAACTGGGGCGTCTGCGATGAAAATCTATGCCCTCATCGGCCAGACGGGAGCACCGGGCCAGGATCAGGCGACAATATCTGCCCTCGAAGACGTGGAAGCAGGGGTGTTCTTTTTTTAAAGGCATCTCTTTCAGAAGCTCTTCTTCAGGTCCCATATAGGCTCCCCAAGGGGTTTCCTTTACCGGCATACCCATTTAACCTCCTTTTCATAAGATTTTACCCGGATCCCAGGGGGATTTCCATAGGGATTATGGAAAAGGGATTTCCGGGGAATAATATAGGAATAATATAACAATTTTTTATATAAAGCATAAAGGAAAGGGGCTATAAAAAAAGAAACTGATAAGGAAGGAGGAGTGATGGCATGTATACCTTGGGTTTAGATGTGGGTTCCACCTCCACCAAAGGGGTGCTGTATGACGGGGAGAAAATCGTAGCCCATGTGATAATCCCCACAGGATGGAGCCCCAAGGAGGCGGCCCGGGAAGCCCTAGAGAGGCTGTGGGAAAGGGCCCAGATAGACGAGGAAAGGGTCGTGTATAAAGTGGGGACAGGATATGGCCGCCTTTCCCTGAAGGATATGGTGGACCTGGCCGTCACCGAAATCACCTGCCACGCCCGCGGCATCTTCCACCTGGTGAGGGAGGCCTGCACTGTGATAGATATCGGAGGCCAGGATACCAAGGTGATCACCATCAACCAATCGGGGCTGGTGGTGGATTTTGTAATGAACGACAAGTGCGCCGCAGGAACGGGCCGATTTTTAGAGGTGATGGCCCACGCCCTGGGGCTGGACATCACCGATTTCAGCCGTATGGGGTTGGGAGCGGAACCGGTAGAGATAAACAGCATGTGCACCGTATTTGCTGAAAGCGAGGTCATAAGCCTTTTGGCTTCGGGCACTCCCAGGGAAAACATCATCGCGGGACTGCACCGCTCCATCGCCAAGAGGATCAAGGGGATGCTGAAAGGCCTCCCCCAAGGAAAAATCGTGTTCACCGGAGGTGGGGCCAAAAACGAGGGCCTGAGGCGGGCCCTGGGAGCGGAGCTCGGCAGGCCCCTATGGGTTCCGGAAGAGCCCCGGATTACCGGTGCCCTGGGAGCGGCCCTTATAGCCTGGGAAAGGGCCCGGGGAATGGAGGAGGCGAGGAGGGGTAGGGTTGGAGAAGGAGGACAGGGAAGGCCTGATCAGGCTGCTACAGCAAGAAGCTGATCTGGCGGTGGGATGTACCGAGGCGGTCATGGTGGCCTTGGGAGCGGCCAAAATAAAAGAAGTGTTGGGGGGCCTCCCCCAATATATGGAAATTTCCGTAAGCCCAGCAGTGTGGAAAAGCGGCCGCAGGGTCGGGCTTCCCGGAACCAAGGAAAAGGGCTTAAACATGGCAGCAGCCCTAGGGCTCTTCGCTCCGTTGGAGAAAGGGCAGCAGCTGCTGGGCCATCTGGAGCCCCAGGCCCTGGAGAGGGCCAAAGGGATGGTGGAAAGGGGAACCATCAAGACCAACGTGCTATTAAACAAAGAAGGCCTGTACGTGAGCATATGGGCCTGGGCCGGCGCCGACGAGGCCAAGGTGGAGATGGAGCACAGCCATACCCGTTTCAGCAAGGTATGGAAAAACGAAAAGCTCATCTTCCGGGAAAACAGGGATCATCCAGACATATCCTCCCTTCTGGCTTGGGATCTGATGGAGCTTTGGGACAAGGTGCTGGCCCTTCCGGTTTACAGGATAACCTTTCTCCGGGATAAAGCCTTGGTTATGTGGGAATTCGTGAGGGATATAGCCGGGGGTAAGGTGGAACCCCTATCCCCTTTAACCCGATTTTTCCTCCAGGAGATGGGGGAAAGTTTCGCAGAAAAAGTGGTTCCTTTAACCGGGATGGCCGTGGCCGAGAGGATGGCCGGAGCCCCCTATCCGGTGCTTACCAGCGCCGGAAGCGGCAACCAAGGGATATTGATATCCCTCCCCCTGCTGCTGTGGGAAAAGGAGTGGGAGGAGTCTCCGGGTCGTCTCTCCCAAGCCTTGGCCTTGGCCCATTTCACCAACATGTATCTTCGGGCCCACTTCGGCAAAACTTCCACCCTCTGCGGGGTAGTGCTCTCCGGAGCGAGCTTGGCTGCGGCCGTATGCTGGCTGCTGGGCGGCAGCCGAAGGCATATGCTCCACGGCGTTCAGATGTTTCTGGGCAACTCCAGCTGTCTCCTCTGCGACGGGGCTAAAGAGGCCTGCTCCCTGAAGGTGGCCCTGGCAGCCCATACGGCTATAATAATAGGCAAAATGGCCTTTCAAGGCTTGAAACCCGAGCCAGAAGCGGGGATAATAGGAGACACCCTCCAGGAAACCCTTTCCCTGATGAAAAAGATCATGGAAATAGGCATGGAGGAAATAGACTTTTACCTGGGAAAGATCAACTATCTTAAAGGGGGGAGCTACTGACCCATTCCCCTGCTTTCCCCCGGGCTGGGGAAAATCCTTCCAGCAGCTCCTCTAAGGTGGAACAGGTGACCTGCCGGTACTGAATGCCGGCGCTATTCAGCAAGTAGGCAGGCCCCTTATCTTTTATATTTTCCCTTGAAAAGACCAGATCAACCCCTTTATCCACCATTATCCACCACAGCAGCTTGGCCAGCTTCATCCCCCTGCCCTTCTCTTCGTGGCGATAAGGGTTGACAGCGATGCTCTTTTCTAATATCCCTCCCCTTTCCCTCTCTATTTTTTAAAAAGGCCAGATAGGGAGCCCCTCCAAAGTGATCCGACAAGGTGCCCTTCAGATCCTCCAGGGGGGCTACCACCAACAGGTATTCCCTCTCCTCCGGCTCATAGTGGATGGTAACCCTTTCTATCTGGAGAACGGCTTCCTTAATGGCCCTCTCCAGTTCTTCAGTTATGGCATGGGCCTCTTTGAACCCAGGACACCGGAGGATTACCTCCGCCGTCAAGAAAATCACGCTACCGACGCTGCGGGCCCTCAGATCTTTAATCTTCACCACCCGGGGATGGGCTGAGATTATCTCCCTTATCTTTTCTAAGGCGGAAAAATCTATAGAGGCGTCCAGCAATCCTTTGAGGGCATCCCTTATGATACTCCCCCCTGCCCGCAATAAAAAGAGCACCACTATGACTGTGGCTATCTTTTCTACAAAAAGGTAACCCTGTTGGGCAGCTATCAGGCTCAGCCATACTATAAAAGCTGAAAGGGAGTCGGCTTGAAGATGGAGGGCATCAGCCTTTAAAGCAGGGGAATTCATCTCCTCGCCTTTTTTCTTTTCGTACCAGAAAGAAGCAAAAATCATTCCGATTATGAGGGCCAGACCCCCTATAGCCAGGGGGAGATGGGCCAGCTCCCTTTCCCTGCCCCTTCCTTTAGAACCTCCCAGGCAGCCCCGAAGACTATCAGGGAGATGAAAAGGGCGGCCAGGTTTTCCGCTTTATAAAGACCCCAGGGGAATTCTTTATTAATTCTTTATTTTTTAATCTGGCTACCCTTATGCCCATCCAGGTAACGGCGCTGGCCGCCAGATCCACCAAAGCGTGGAGAGTTTCTGCCCAGAGGACGGTGCTCCCGGTCAAAAAAGCCAGCCCGGCTTTACCTAAAGTGGGCCCCACATTCACAAGTACCGAGTAGAAGGCTATCCTCTGGGCCTTTTGTAATTCGGCCACTGAAATCTCCTCCTTGCGTTTAAAATTTACCGCTACAAAATTCGTCCTAAACTTTTAAAATGAAAAAGAAAGGCAACAAAAAAG
>DRZV01000085.1 GCA_011375465.1 Neomoorella mulderi | reverse complement strand
TTTTTAAAAAAATCGCTGTGGGCAGCCACGTGGGCCACCACCAGTTTGTTTTCCAAAGGGGAATTGCTCTCCAAGAGAAAAGCCAGGCAGGGATTAGAAAAAAACACCAGCTCGTAGATTTTGCCCAGCCTCAGGGAATGATATAACTTAATCCGGTGGTAATCCTGTCCAAAACTCCAGTGGAAAAAACGTTTCCCCGCCCCCATGGCTCCCAGGGAGCACATGGTTTCCAGTGAACAGCAAGTAAAGTGCAGGGGATAAAAATCCAGGCCTTCTAGCCTGGATACCTCCAGCACCTCCCTGATGATGCTTTCCAGTTCCCTTAGCTTTCCCAAGGATCATCTCTCCCCATGGCTCTGAATATTTCCCGTAAAACCTCGTATACCCCTTCCCTGTCTTTTATGGCCAGGGACAGGAGCCGGGGATCCGACAGCCGCCTCAGAAAAGACAAAAAGGTGGTGGACTGATAATAAGGATTGGTCAATTCCACGTAGGCGAGGAGGTTCAGTCGGCCCAGAAGGCGGGGCAATATCTCCAGGCAGACCTCGTTATCGCTCAGGAGGTCATCCCCGTCGGTCAAATGAACAAGGTAAATTTTAGGGTTGTTCCGGGAACAACGGCTTTCCAAAATCTTAAGGGCCAGCTGGTAGGCAGAAGAGCAGCGGGTGCCCCCGCTCTCCCCCTTGGTGAAAAATTCTTTTTCGCTCACCTCCTGGGCTCTGATATGATGGGAAATATAGACCACCTCCAAGGGGTGATAAATCCTGCCTAGGAGGCGCAGGAGCCAGAAAAAAAGCTGCGGGCCAGATATTTCTCCTGAACCCCCATGCTTCCCGAAGTGTCTATGAGGGCGAAGACCACCGCCCTTTCTTGAGGAGAAGGGAGCTCTTCCCAGGTCTTAAAGCGCAGGTTTTCCTTCCTCAGTTTTTCCACCCCCCCTTTTGCCCCAAAGGGCATCTTCCTTGAGGTGGGTCAAAAGGCTAAGCCTCTTATCTAAATTGGCCCACAGGCCTTTAGGGCCCACCCCCTTGAACTCCTCCCTCTGACCCTGCCCCTGATTTTCCCGATCCCTTTTCTGAAAGCATGTCTTAACCAGTTCTTCCCAAACTATCTCCTCCACCTGGTCCAGGGTGATCTCTCCTTCGTAATAGTCATCCCCCTCCTGATCTCCGGCGCCCTTACCCCAGGGGGATCCCCCTGGAAGGGGCTCCCGGAAGAGGATCTTGCCCAAGGGGGTGTCCCCCGGGCCCTGGCCTACCCGCTCTTCCAGGGAGGCCTCGTAAACCAGAGCAAAACCCTTAAAACTCCTCAAGGGAAAACGGAAGACCACCTTCCCCTTTTCCAGGATAAAGCCTTCTTCTGTGAGGATGTGGGGCAAGTTATCCCTAATGGCCTCCTTTATCTTCCTCCTGTAACGCTCCTCTTGGAAGTAACCGCAGGTGGAGAAACTCTCTTCGAAGAGCAAGCTGTAGGTAGACATCTGGACACCCCTCTTTAATAACCCAGGGCGCTGGCGTATTTTAAAAGTTCTCCGGCGCAGTGATGGCAGTAGCCCCGCCGGGAGATAAGGTACTCAACAAGGCCTCTGATCTCAGGAGAGGGGGAATTGGGCAGTTGGGACTGGCCGAAAAGCAGCTTCAGCCTGTCCCTAAGGGTTAAAAATAGCCTCTTTTCTATGGCCTCCCTTAAACGGGGATGGGAAGATGGGAACGGTACTCGAAAGCTTTCCCCTGCCTTAAATAATAATTAAGGAGAAAACTTCAGGTATATCTCTTCCCGGAAAGCTTTCCTGGAAATCTCCGTAACCCCTATCTCCTCTTCCAAAGAGCGCATAAAGCCCTCGTCAGGGGGTATATCCTTCCCCGTCAGAGGGTCCCTCCGGTTGTTACCGTGGAGATAGGCCTCCACCTGGTCCAGGTAGGCCTGAAACAGGGTCTGGGCCAGTTCTCCGTGGGAAGGGAGCAGAGCCTGGCGCAGCTCCCTTTCAGCAAACGCGTCATACTCTTCCTTAGCCCAGTACACAAAATTCAGAAAGCGCTCTTTGGTCTCCCCGCTCCACCCCGGCTCTTCTTCTATGCCCTCTTTGAGGGCCTTGAGCACCTCCAGGGGGGTAAGGCAGGGCTGGGGGAATAAAACCAGGGCTCTGGAAAGGCGGTTCAGAACAAAACGGGGATCTACCCCTTCCATACCCTCCTCGGGGAATTCTTTTCGCAGCTCCCGGAGATCCTCCTGGGTGTACCCTTCGATTTCCTTCCCCATTGTAGAGCTTCATCTTCTGACGGAGGTCCAACGGCTTCTTTTTGGACTCCTTTAAACGGGAGAGGACAGAAAATATAGCTGCCGCTTTCAGGGCGAAAGGAGCCAGATGGACCTCCATCTCGCTCTCCCTTATGAGCTTCTCGTAGATCTTCACTTCTTCGTCCACCCTCAAGTTGTACGGTACTGGTATAACCATGATGCGGGAGCGGAGGGCCTCATTTCTGGGGTTGCTTATGAATTCCCGGTATTCAGCTGGATTGGTATGGGCTATCACCACCTCATCGGCGGAGATGAGGGCAAAGCGCCCCACCTTGAAATTGCCCTCCTGGGAAAGGCTCAAAAGGTGGTATAAAAAGCGCTCGTCGCACTTCAGCATCTCCTGGAATTCCATCAATCCCCGGTTGGCTATATTCAGCTCCCCGTCAAAGCGATAGGCCCGGGGATCTGATTCTGAGCCGTACTCCATCCATTATGGTGGTCAGATCCACGCTGCCCGTAAGCTCGGCTATGTCCTGGGATTTGGGATCTGAGGGGCTGAAGGTGCCTATGCCCATCCTCTTCTTCTCTGAAATTATTATCCTCTCCATCCTCACCTCCTCAATCTTTCCTTTATATTTCTCCTCCACCATAAGCTGACAACAGGGGCATAGATTCCCCTCTATATGGATGCCATACTTTTCCTTGAATTTTGGTCTGAGGGATTCGGGTATCAAATGGAGAGGTTCCTCGTGCATGGGGCACCCCTTTATGCCGTAAAGGGCCCCTTCTTCTGTCCGGCTGTATCGCTCCAAGCCCCGCTTGAGCAGGTTCACAATGGTGGACTTGCCTCCCCCCCACCGGACCCATGAGGAGCAGGATCCTTTTCCTCACGTCCAATTTCCTGGCAGCGGTGTGGAAATATTCTTCCACCAGCTTGACCAGGGTCTCCTCCAGACCGAACAGGTGTTCGGTAAAAAATTTATACCTTATTTGTCTCTCCTTCTTCCACCCCGGCAGCCATTATCATGTCGTAAATCCTGGCATGGGACAGGCGGGCTATATGGGGTTTTCTTATCACCATTTCCAGGTATTCTGTAAAGGTACCCTCCCAAAAGAGCTCCCTGTCTTCCTGGGTATATTTCTGAATCTCGTCTAAAATTTCCACCGCCAGACCCCTCCATTTATCTAACAATATTGCCCTATTTGACGTATTATATATGAAGCTCGCCCTGAAAAAAGTAAGGAAGGGAAAGAAGGAGAATCAAAGGATGAAGCCGAATTGATAACCCTGAAGATTTTACAAAGGGGTGAGGCCTAAGGAAGAAGATGCAACAGAAGGTCGAGATACAGAGTCCAAATGAAAATAAGGAGGGCATCCTCCATGATTTTAGGAGAACATTTTCATTTAACTGAAGAAGGGCTCCTGGTCTTCGCTCCGGGAGTGGTGGCTCCGCCTGAACCCGACGTGAGGCGGCTGAAGGACGCCCTGGAGGTCCTCTACTCCCAGGTTTCCCCCAGCGACCAACCCCTGTACTACATGTACCGGGGAGTGTGTCTGGAAAAGGATAAAGAGATTTTTGAAAAGTATGGGATCCGTTACGATATCACCGTAATCTTGGCCGGCACCATAGGAGGGGAATATATAAAAACCGTGGGCCATTTCCATCCCCTCAAGTCCGGCAGTGAGGAGAGTTATACCGAATATTATGAAGTCCTGGAAGGGGAGGCCCTTTACCTGCTGCAGAAAAACGATAGGAGGGGAGAAGCCGAAGAAGTCATAGCTGTAGAAGCTAAAAAAGGGGATAAGGTTTTCATCCCCCCCAATTATGGCCACGTCACCATAAATCCGGGAAACCGGCCTTTGGTCATGGCAAACCTGGTGGAGAGCACCTTCAAGTCCCTCTATGAGCCCTTCCGGCAAAAACGGGGTGCTGCTTATTATTACATCCAAAATCCCGACGGCAAGGGGGACTTTGTCAAAAACCCCAACTATCAAAACTCGGTAGCCCTGAAGCTGGTGGCCGCTCCTGCCTTGAGCCAACCTTTAGCAGTGGTAAAGGGTAGGAGCCTCTATGAGGCCTTCCTGGCGGATCCCGAAGCCTTAGCCAAACTCCTAAAGTAAAAGCCCGGGACACCGGGCTTTTTATCTGCCTTCCTGTTCCTTTAACACCCTTTTGAGGACTTTACCCGTGGTGGAACGGGGTAGGTCCTCCACAAAGGCGAAGTAGCGGGGTATTTTATAAGGGGCCAGGCGTCCTCTTAAAAACTCCCGCAGTTCCTGGCAGGAAACCTGCTGGCCCGACCTTAAGATTATATAGGCCTTTATCTCTTCCCCCCTCAGGGGATCTCCGACACCTATAACCGCCGCTTCTGCCACCGCAGGATGGGCCATCAGGGCCTCCTCCACCTCCCGGGGATACACATTAAAGCCTCCGGTTATGATCAGGTCCTTCTTACGGTCCACTATATAGATATAGCCTTCCTCGTCTTTACGGGCCAGATCTCCGGTGTAGAGCCAGCCGTCCCGCAAGGTTTCGGCCGTCTCCTCTGGCCGGTTATAGTAGCCCGCCATGACATTGGGCCCCTTTATGATCAGCTCCCCCACTTCCTCCAGGGGCACCTCCTGGCCTTTCTCATCCACTATCCTGACCTCTATCCCCGGCAAAGGGAAGCCCACAGATCCCGGCTTTCTCTTGCCGTAAAGGGGGTTGAGGCACACCACCGGGGAAGCCTCGGTAAGGCCATAACCCTCCACCAACGGGACCCTGAATTTCTCCTCAAAGGCTTGCCCCACCCTGGGATCCAAAGGGGCGCCTCCAGAAATGGCGAATTTCAACGCTTTAAATTCCCTGAGGTCTCCCAGCCTCACCAGGACCGTAAACATGGCCGGAACACCGCAGAATACGGTTATGCCTCTATAAGTCAGGATATCCAGAATTTCTTTGGGTTGAAAGCTCTCCTTTATGGTGATGGTGCTGCCCAGATATATGGGCAAGAGCACGCTGGTGGTCCAAGCAAAGCTGTGGAACATGGGGAGGACTGAAAGGAAATCGTTGTCAGGGCCGAATTGGGAAACCTCATGGAGGGCCTTTACGTTGGCCAAAAAGTTTTTATGGCTCAACATAGCCCCCTTGGGCAGCCCCGTGGTGCCCGAAGTGTAAAGAAAGGCGCAAATATCCTCCTCCCGGGCCTCCACCGGACGGGCAGATGGCAGGCTCCGGGCCCGAGCCCGGCTCTCCTCACCTAAAAGCACAACCCCCTTGAGGCCTGAAAGGAGAGGGAAAGACGGGTCCAGATTTAACTTTTTATAGAGCTGCTGGTGGATGACGATAAAACTGCAGCCCGCGTCTTTTAATATATAGGCTATCTCCGGCAGGGTGAGCATGAAATTTAAAGGGACAGCTATGCCCCCGGCCCGAAGGCATCCCAGATAGCTGAGGATAAAATCCGGGCAGTTGAAAGAGATTATGGCCACCCTTTCGCCCGGCTCCAGGCCCTTATCCTGGAAAAGCCGGGCATAACCCTCGATCAGATCTGCTGCCTCCTGATAGGAAATTTCCTCTTCCCTATAGCGCAGAGCAGGATGGCGTATGGAGTCTTTATGTTTTTGCGGCAGTTGCCATAAGAGCATTGTCGCCCCTCCTTAAAAGTGAATAAGGGCCCTTTAAATTTCTATTGCCCCAGATATAAAAAATTCCCGCTGGCCGTCTCTTTTCCTGCCAGCGGGAAGGGCTTTTCCCTCAATCTATTTTGAAAAATTCCTCTTTGGGTACCCCACAGACAGGGCAACGCCAGGTATCGGGTAGGGCCTCAAAGCAGGTGCCCGGAGATATGTTTTGGGTGCTATCCCCCTGGAAGGGTCGTAGATGTACCCGCATACAGAACACTGGTAACGCGAACCTCTTTCCGACATATACAATTCCCCCTTTAAGTTATCTGCCTCCCTGCCACCCCATGGCCAGGTAAACCCAGAGGGCTGCCATGAACAGGGCCGGGAGGAGGTTGCCCACTTTGATTTTAAAGCGGCTGTCCAGCAAATTTAGGCCTATGGCCAAGATGAGCAGGCCTCCAGTGGCCGTCATCTCCCTTATAACCCCTTCGTTCAAAAGGGGGCTCAATTTGCCGGCAGCCAAAGCGATGCTGCCCTGGTACAAAAATACCGGTATGGCGGAAAAGGCCACACCCCAACCCAAGCTGGAGGCCAAAATCATGGAGGTAACCCCATCCAGAAGGGACTTGACCAGCAAGGTGGTGTGCTGGCCGGTAAGCCCGCTCTCCAGGGAACCCATGATGGCCATGGCCCCCACACAGAAGATGAGGCTGGCGGAGACAAAACCCCTGGCGAAATCCTTATCCCCCTGGCCCCAGGAGTTCTCCAGGGCCTGCCCCCACCTGTTCAGATGATCTTCGATTTTTAAAAGCTCCCCTATAAATCCACCGCTCACCAGGCTCAAGGCCACTATCAGTATCCTTTGGGCCTCAAAAGCCATCTTCAGGCCTATAAGGATGACCGTGAGGGTTACCCCCTGGAGCACGGTGGACTTTATGTTTTCGGGCAGCCCCCTTTTCAGGAGGCTGCCCACTGTGGCCCCCAGTATTATGGTGCAGGCGTTGACCGTAGTGCCCAGAAGCACCATATCTACATCTACTTTATAATCTCTTCCACTTCTTCATACCCTTTAGCCTTCAGGATATTCTTTTTAGCCTTCCTGTAGCCTTTCTGATAGAGTTCCTCCTCGTCAGGAGCCAGCTCCTTCAGCAGGCGCAAAAATTCTCCAGCGTGGACCCTCTCCTCGTCAGCTATATCCTTCAGCACCGCTTTGGCCAGCTCATTATCGGTGGACTCTGCCAACTGGGTGTAGAGCTGGACTGCCTCGTACTCGGCAGCTATCATAAAGCGTATACACCTTACCAGCTCTTCGTGGGTGAGCTTGCGCTCCGCCTTCATCACCACAAAGGGGTTGCTGAACTCGGGCATTTCACTTCCTCCTCGGAATAAACTTTTTTGTTCAATAATAGCATTTATTACCCATAACCGCAAGGGATGGGCTGAAAATAAAAAACCCTGTTGATCTTTTTCAAGGCCTGGAGATCGGCCAGGGGATCGCCTTCTAATTCCACAAAGCAGGCTGATTTCCCTTCTTCTATAGTGCCCAGATCCTTTAAACCCAAACAGGCAGCCCCCAGGGAAGTGGCGGCCTTTAATATAGAGAGATTGTCCAGACCCGCTTCCTTAAAATAGTTCACCTCCTCCCCGTAGCTGCGCCCGTGATAGACGCCTGGGGCTCCCGCATCGGTCCCCAAAACCATCCTCACCCCTATTCTATGGGCCTTATACATGTTCCCAAGCTGGGACTCGCAAGTCCTCTTGATTATGTCCTTCTGATGGGGGCTGTATTCTTCTGCCTTGCGCACCTTAAGACGATTTATAACCGCAGCCACCGTGGGGCACCAGTAAACCCCCTGCTCGGCCATGCGGGAAAGGAGCTCCTCCGTGGCGAAATAGCCGTGCTCTATGCTGTCTACCCCCGCATCCAGGGCCATCTCGAGGGCCTGGGGCCCATTGGCGTGGACCATTACCTTTAACCCCAGAGCATGGGCCCTTCTTACCAGCCAGCTCAGTTCCTCCAAAGAAAACTGTACAGGCCCCACCTCCCCATAGCGGCGGAAGGTTATGAGCCCCGAGAGGACTATCTTTACCTGGTCACATCCCCCAGCAGCCTGATCTTTTAAAAGATCCTCCCATTCCTCCCTCCGCTCCAGCCCCGGGCCCAGAAAAGTGCCGTAGTAACCCTTCCTCCTCAAGGCTCTTCCAGTGGCCACCACCACAGGGCCCACCGCTTGACCGGCAGCCACCCACTTTTTCGCCTCCAAGTTCCAGTTCAGGCCGTCGCTCCCGTCCCTTATGGCCACCACTCCCGCCTTGAGGGTATCCCACAGCTCCTGGGTTATGACCCTCCACATGTCCTGGGGGGGATACCATCTCTCTATGGACTGCTTGAAATCCTTTCCGTCAAGGGACAGGTGGACATGGGCGTCAACTAATCCTGGCATTAAAGTGCCCTCCAGTTTTAGTAGAGGACAAGGGCCGGGTTCATAAACCTCCAGGGGCAAAATCCCCTTTATTTTACCATTCCTTATCAAGAGGACCCTGTCCTCCACAAGCCCCTCCCCTTTTCCGTCCCAAAGGCGGGGGGCCACGACGTCCAAGGGAAGTCCCGGGAGCCAAAAGAAAGATCTCCATAATGATCACCTGATTATGTCCAGCAGCTTCTCCTTCTGGGGATCTCTGCCTTCCCTCAAATGGGCTATGGTGGTGGGGACATGGATGTCGGGATAAAGGGCTTCTGCGGGATCCAGTTCAGCAGCCGGGCGGGTAAATTTTTTATGGGCCACGGTATAAATCAACCGGGAGTGGGGCAGAGGGAAGGTCAGCACATCCCCTATAAAAGAAGGGGTTCCCCCTGTAGGTTCCCCTATAAGGCGGCATAATCCGTTATCCCGCAACATGGTGGCCACCCAAACCCCGGCGGAGAAAGTGGCTGGACCGATGAGGACGTAGAGCTGTCCCCGGAATATGAGGTCAGGGGAAGGGGGCCGAGGTGTTCGGCGCTTTCCCTTGTAGAGCCGGGAAAAAAGCCGGGCCAAGCTTATGGCTATCTCCGCCCCATCCCCCCGCTGGAGCCTCACCTGGGGGGCATATCTCGTCTCTGCCCGATAGTCCCTTATCTCTTCAGGAGGTAGATATTTTAAAAAGGCGTCCACCACATTGGAGTCTCCTCCCTCGTTCCTCCTCAGATCCAGGGCTATGTACCTTATCCCCTCTTCCTTCACCTCCAGGAAAAATCTGTCCACCTCCAGCCTATATTCGGGGGTATTTTGGCAGAGGTTCAAGGTGAAGAAGCCCAAGGAGCGCTCAGGTGAAATTTCATAGCTGAAGGCGGGCAGTTTTTCCTCCAAAGGCTTATCCTGCCAGGTCACGGTGTAGAGCTTTTCATCTTTTTCCCAAGAAATCTTCAAGGGAACCCCTTCCTTCTCCTCCTTTAGCCCCAATGCCTGGAAGAAAAATTGGGTGCTGAGGTATTTGGCTCCCCTGTGCCTCAAAAAATAAGCATTGTCATGGGGAAGGAAGGATTTCAGGGAGCCCAGGAGGCTCTGGGGTTCCCGTCCTCCCAAGGAGAGGACTTGAGCTCCGGGCCTAACCCCTTCCCAGCTGCTCAAGCTCACCCCCAACCCGTCGCTCACCCAGGTGAGCTTGAAGGGCAGATGCCGGGTAGAAATGGGGGGATGGACGAAGGTATGTCCCTCCCCCAGAGGCACCAACAAGCTGTTGACCAACACAAAGTATTCCTCCAGGGAAAGGGCTCCTTCCACCTTCACCCCGCGCCAGATCTCCTCCAACTCAGAACGCTTTTCCTCCCCCTCCAGTAGAGGGTGGATTTCCCACAGCTGTTTTTTTATAAATTCCAGTTCCTCTTCTATTTCTCCCCGGCTGAGGCTTCGGGGGTATCCAGCTCCAATACTTCCACCTCCTGCAGGATTATCAGCCCCTTCTTTACCATGGCCCTGACCAGGGGCAAAACTTCCCTTATCTTGTCTTCTGCCTCCACCACCTCTATAACCACAGGCAGATCTATGGAAAATTTAGGTATTTTGCTGGTGCGCAGGCCCCCGTGGGGACCGTATCCCTCCACCCCTTTATAAACCGTAGCCCCGGCTAAACCCGCTTCCTGAAATTTCACCAGAAGGGCATGGTAAAGGGGAACCCCTTCCCATTTTTCCCCTTCCCTTGTGTAGATCTTCAGCTTTAGGTGCTTCATAGCCTGACCCCCTATCCCTTTCCCTCCAGTGTAACACAAGCTGGGACCCCAGTGAACACCTCCAGGTAAAGCAAGAGGGGGAGGTGGTACCTCCCCCTCTCGGAAGATCCCTTTAACTGGCCTGTGCCTTTTCCTTCTGGGCCAGGTAGGCCACCACCGCTATGATGATGCCCGCTATCACTAAAGTCCAGGTAGTGCCGGCCCCCTTGGCCGCGATGCCACCGATCCAAGGAGACAGGATTACTATCACGCCTAAAATGACGTTGACCCACTCGATCCAAGCAGCAGGATTAGAGAAGGCCCAAGCGGAGAGAACTATCAGAAGGATCCCCACTATCCGGACTAACCAGCTACCAGAAGAAATATCGCTAAAGCCTAAAATCCATGGAGATAAGAAGATGAGGACACCCAAAATCAAGTTGACCCGATCCTGCCACAAGCGCTTCATCCCGTTCACCTCCTTCTAGGAAGATTTTAACTTTGATAATTTATTATAACTCCTGGACCTGGGTAAAACAAACCAAAAAGGGGGCAAATATAATTGTCAAACCCTGTATCTGTCAATTATAGACACCAAGAAAAGATCTACTCCATCATTTCTAGGGATTGGACTGTTTTTCTCCTTGGTAGACCCTTCTTGAAGGTTTATAATTATAAGGTAAACCTCAGAGAGGGGGATAGAGATGATAAAGCTGGCCATAGTGGGCTACGGCAACGTGGGGTATCACGCCTTGAAGGCTGCCCTCAGGGCTCCCGATATGGAGGTGGTGGCGGTGGTTCGCCGCAATCCCTCTCCCCATCAGGGTATTCCCCCTTCCATCCCGGTAATCCCCAAGCTGGAAAACATGCCAGTGGACGTGGCCCTTCTGACCTTGCCATCCCGCCAGGTGCCGGAAAAGGCGGAGGCGCTGCTGCAACAGGGTATCTCCACGGTGGATTCCTTTGACATCCACGAAGAGATACCCCGTCTAAGGTCGCATCTGGATGGGCTGGCAAGAACCCAGGGCAAGGTGGCCATAATAGGGGCAGGCTGGGACCCGGGCACCGACTCGGTGATAAGGGTCTTGATGGAGGCCATGGCTCCCTGGGGCCTCACCTTCACCAATTTTGGCCCGGGCATCAGCATGGGCCACAGCGTGGCGGTACGCAGCCTCCCCGGGGTGAGGAGGGCTCTCTCCTATACTCTGCCCCTGGGCTTTGGCCGCCACCGCCGGCTGGTATATGTGGAGAAAGAAGAGGGAGCGGACGAGGAGTCCATAAGGGAGGCAATCCTGAAGGATCCCTATTTCCGCCACGACCCCACTGAAGTGATATTTGTGCCCAGCACGGCCCCCTACGAAGATTACGGCCACGGGGTGTGCATCGAAAGGAAGGGGACCTCTGGGGAAACGGCCAACCAGAGATTTTCCTTCAGCATGGCTGTACATAACCCCTCCCTTACCGGGCAGATTATGGTGGCCGCTGCCCGGGCAGCGGTGAGGCAAAGGCCAGGGGCCTACACCTTGCCCGAGATACCCCCCGTGGACCTCCTTCCCGGGGAAAGGGGAGAGATCATCCAGCGCTTAGTTTAAACAATCTTTCTCCGGGCAAACACCAGATATCCGGTGTGGGCGGTCATCCGGTCTTCAGGCCTGAATCTTTCGGCATTGGTTTTGTAATAACGATGGAATATCTCCACCACTTCCTCGTCTTCATAATGCCCCTGCAACGCCCTCAACAGCTCCTGCACCTGATTGGCGGTGGGCAAAAAAAAGGCCACCGGTGCCCCGCGTCGCAGGACCTGGGCCAGGGGTTGAAGGATCTCCGGGGGATCCCTTAAATCTATAAAGGCGGCATCAAAGGGACCCCCCTCAATCCCTTCCCCTGCATCTTTGTGCACAAACTCTACCCAGGGGGAGTAGCCGGCCTTCTCCACGTTCTCCTGGGCCAGAAGATGGAACTCCTCTACCCTCTCGTAGGTGATGACCCTGCCTCCAGGAGCCACAGCCCATGCCAGGGCTATGGTCATGGCCCCACTCCCCGTCCCAGCTTCAAATACCAGGTCCCCGTCCTTCAACCCCAGCTTTAGCAGGATAAAACCTGCGTCTTTGGGATATACGATCTGGGTGCGGCGTTTAACCCTCATCATGAGATCCTCCAGGGTGGGGCGCAGGACCCTGAAGGGCCTCCCTGTACTGGAATGGAGCACCACCCCGTAAGGGGCTTCCTTCAGTTCCTCTAGAGATATAACGCCGTGATGGCTGCCGTGATGGCCATGGCTTTCGGGCTTTAGGGTCAACAGCAGGGAAGTCCCGTCGGGAAATTTCAGCAGTACAGGGCCTAAAGGCATCAGCCTACCTCCTCTATGTAAAGGGCGATATCCAGGGCCTTCACCGAATGGGTGAGGGCTCCAAGGGATATAAAGTCCACCCCGGTCGCCGCCACTTTCTCTATATTTTCTTCTGTTATACCCCCGGAAGCTTCTAACAAGGCCCTTCCCCGGGCCATCTGGACCGCCTGAGCCATCTCTTCCAAGGACATATTGTCCAGCATTATAATATCCGCCCCCGCCTCCAGAGCCTCTTGGAGTTCCTCCAGGTTTTTCACCTCCACTTCTATCTTCAGAAACGGGGGGGCTCCTGCCCTGGCCCTCCTCACCGCCTCGGCCACGCTCCCCACCGCGGCTATATGGTTGTCCTTGATCAGGATGCCGTCAAAAAGGCCCAGACGGTGATTGGCACCTCCGCCCACCCTGACCGCATATTTCTCCAGGTATCTCAGCCCGGGGGTGGTCTTCCTGGTGTCCAGAAGTCGAACCGGATATCCCTTTATCAGCTGGATCATTCTGGAGGTCCGGGTGGCGATTCCCGAAAGGTGCTGGAGAAAATTCAGGGCCACCCGCTCTCCGGCCAAAATGGCCCTCAAGGGACCTCCCACCTGGGCCAAGATGGTTCCTGCCTCCACCCCTTGCCCCTCCTGGCATAAAGGGGAGAAGCAGACCCTCGGATCCAGAAGGGAGAAAACCCTGGCGGCCACCGGCAGCCCTGCTATAACCCCCGGCTCTTTAGCCATGATAACCCCTTTACCCTTCTCCCCCTCGGGGATCAGGAGCTGGGTGGTTATGTCCCCGGGTCCCATATCTTCCTGAAGGGCGTTTAAGATTAGCTCATCCCATTGCCACAGGAGCATTTTTACTGCACCTGCCTTTTGAAAATCAGATGCCGCTGCCACCTTTCTTCTGTTTGGGGGTAATCGGAACGCCAGTGGGCCCCCCGGGATTCGGTCCTGATCAGCGCCCCTTCGGCTATCAGCCAGGCCACCTGCAGCATATTCTTAAACTCCATGGCCTCTACAGCGGGGCTATGGTATAGGAGCTTTTGGCTGTATTTTTCCAACTCCCCCAAGGCCAATTCCAGGCCCTCCCGGCAACGGCATAGGGACACGTGGGCCTGCATCAATGCCCGCAGTTCTCCCCTCAAGCCTTCCCAATCCACAGAAGGGGAGGGCAGCAGGCCTTCCCCCTTGGCCTTTTTCTCTGCCCTGATGAAGGCTTGTTCCAGCAAAGCCCTGTTCTGCCAGGCGTGTTCCACCGCCCGGGAACTGAAGACCAGACCTTCCAAGAGGGAATTGGAAGCCAGGCGGTTGGCCCCATGAACCCCTGTGCAGGCCACTTCTCCGCAGGCGTACAGGCCCTTCAAGGAAGTCTCGCCCCAGTACCCCGTCTTCACTCCCCCCATAAAGTAGTGTACGGCAGGGGCTACAGGAATCAGATCCCGGGCCAAATCCAACCCGTAGAACTTCAGCCTCCGGCTTATGGTGGGAAATCTCCGGTGAACCCATTCCTCTTCCAAATGTCTTAAAGTTAAAAACACCTTATCGCTCCCCGTCTTTTGCATCTCCTGGTATATGGACCGGGCCACCACGTCCCGGGGGGCCAATTCCCCCAAGGGATGATATGCGGACATAAACCTTTCACCCTTACTGTTGACCAGCCAGGCCCCCTCTCCCCGCACCGCTTCGGATATATTGAAGGGAGGGGCACCCTTCAGGGCCAGCACAGTGGGGTGGAACTGGACGAATTCCATATCCATAACCTCCACCCCTGCCCTGTAAGCCGCGGCGATGCCGTCCCCTGTGGCTATCTCAGGGGTGGTGGTGGAAAGGTATACCTGTCCCCCTCCCCCTGTGGCCAGAACTGTTACCGGAGCCTTGATAACCTTCAGCTTGCCTGCATGGTGAACCAGGGCCCCCCAACAAACATCCCTGTCCACCAGTATGTCCACCAAAAAATGGTCCTCCAGAACCTGGATGTGGGGATGGGATCCCACCACCTTAGTAAGAACCCTCTGGATTTCCTGGCCGGTGGCATCTCCACCAGCGTGCAGCACCCGCTTGCGGCTGTGTCCCCCTTCGGAGGTGAGGTGCCACTGGCTGTCAACCTTATCGAAATTCACCCCCAGGCGGGCCAACTCCTCAATCCTCTCCCTGCCCTCGGTCACCAGGATTTCCACCGCCACAGGATCGCAAAGACCTGCTCCTGCCTCCAGGGTATCCCTATAATGGCAAAAGGGGTCATCGTCGGGACCCACTGCAGCTGCTATACCCCCTTGGGCGTGGACAGTGGTGGTATCCTCTATACCCCTTTTGGTGATCAGGATTATGTCCCGCCAATGACGGCCGGCCTTATGGGCAGCCCAAAGCCCAGCTATGCCGCTTCCTATGATCAGGAACTCGGTCTCCACCATTTCTAATTCTGAAAGGTTAAAGTTGACCAGATATCTATTGGACATAAAGAGCGTCCCCTTTGTTTTCTAAGTTTTGTATAAATTTGTTTTGTATAAATTTATAACCGCAGCATCCTCTCCACCGCCCTCCGGGCCCTTTCCCGCACGGAGGGGGGCACCTGAACCCGGGGTTCTAGAGTTAAAAGGGATTTATAGCACTTCTCCAGAGTTATCTTTTTCATATCTGGACATTCCAGACGGGGAGAAGCCAGATAGAACTTGGCTTCGGGATATACCTTAGCCAGATGGTGCAGTATACCCTTTTCTGTAGCCACGATAAATTCTCCAGCTCCTGATTCCCTTACGTATTTAACCATGCCGGAAGTGCTGGCCACCTTGTCGGCCAGCTCCACCACCGAAGGCTTGCACTCGGGATGGACCAAGACCTTGGCCCGGGGGTGAAGCTCCTTCAGCCTCAGGATATCCTCCGCTTCCACTCCTTCGTGAACAGGACAGTATCCCGGCCAGAGGAATATCGCCCTCTGGGGATAGAAGCCCTTCACGTAGGCACCCAGATTGCGGTCGGGAAGGAAAAGCACCGCCGCCTCCTCGGGCAGCTTCCCCACCACTTCCACGGCATTGGCCGAGGTGCAGCAAATATAGCTTTCCCCTTTCACCGCCGCGCTGGTATTGACGTAACACACCACCAGGGGATGTCCCAGGGCCTCCCTGCGGAGCCTCACTTCCTCCGGGGTGGCCATATCCGCCAGAGGACAGCCGGCCTCCAGGTCAGGCAACACCACCCTTTTTTCTGGAGACAGAAGGGCAGCGGTCTCCGCCATGAAGTGTACCCCGCAAAATACTATAACCCCAACCGGTAGCGAAGCTGCCCTACGGGATAGCTCCAGGGAGTCGCCGATGTAATCGGCCACCTCCTGGATCTCTCTCCTCTGGTAGTAGTGGGCCAGGATAACCGCTCCCTTTTCCTCTTTAAGCTTCGATATGGCCTCCTGCAGCTCTTTTATCTCCTTGTCCATAAATATCGCCCCGATGCCATTGGAGAGTTGTTTACATTTTAAGAAAGGGAAAAGGGCGTGTCAAGGAAAAAGCCTTACGTTTCAAGGCCCCCTTTAACCCAGACCACCTCCATGGGAAGACCCGCCGGATCCCTTTTCCCCCCTTCCGGGGGAAAAGTGCGCCATACTTCCGGGGAGAAGCCCGCCCTTAAGGCCAAAGCAGCCGCTGTGACCAGCAACAGGGAATCCAGACAATCCCGCCTTCTCCCCCGCCACTCCTCAGAGGAAAGAATCAGTTCAGCCTCAGGGCAGAAACCCTTTACCACCTCCAGGCGCTCTTCATACCCCAAAGGATGCCGCTTGCTGTAGCGGGCGGATCTGCCCGCCAGCCCTTTAAATACCACCTCGGGATGGGACTCCCTGACAACCCCCAATGCCTCCCGGTGGCTCAGGAGGAATTCGTTCACTTCTTTTATTTTAGGAGAAAGGTTCCAGGCCTGACGGGAGAGGGCCTTGCCCAGGATCTGCCGGTTTATACTGCAGGCTTCTCGGTAAGAAGAAGCGTACAGGGATTCCCTACAGGGGGGAGAGAAAATGCTGGCCGATCGGGGAAAGCCCAAAAACTTCCTAGCCTGCCTGTCGCATTTCCTCTCCGGAGCTCCTTTCCAGGGCAGACCTATAGGTATATCCACCAAGATCACCAGGGCCTTGCGGCGGTAAAATTCCCAGGCTTCCTGGAAACGGCTCCAGAATCCCATCTCAACCCCTGTTTCTCCCCAGGCAGCCGTGATCCAGCCACCCCTAGCCCCGTCCATGCCCACCACCATCCTCTTCTCCCCCTCGTGAAAGGTGGTCTAAAACCAGAAACAAGGGCTTTCCGCCAACGCTAAAGAAAAAGCCCCCGGAGTTCTGGAATACCTGGGATAGACCAGAAACCGGGCGGCCTGCGGTTACCTCCTCCCACCTCTGAAGGGGTGGGCTTCCTCTTTCATTGAGGGAAGCTTACGCTGGTTGCTTCCCAATATCCGCACAGCGGCCTCCCTCTCCGGAGGCTTGAGTTCGGGCCGGTCCAGCCCTACTACCTGATCAGGGCTCAGGCCAAGCCCCTCTCTCAAAATGACAAGTGCGGCGTTCACGTCCCTGTCGCACTTCCAGCCGCAGTCGCACTCAATTGTCCTGTCCGACAGAGAGAGTCGGTGCTTCTTCCCGCAGGCGAAGCACTTACCGGTGGTGACCCTCTCCTTACTTACGGGAATAGCCGTCTCAAGGCTGGCCCTCAACCTTGACTTCAATCCGCCTATCCCCGAAGAGGGGACCCGCTTGCCGAAAAGCGCCGCCCCTCTCTTTACACACTAACAATCCAAGCAAGGATGCCCGCCTTTCATCCCACCCTCAAAAAGGTGGGCTTTCCCGGCGGGAGATCGTAAAAGATTACCCTTAGCCCAGCATTGTTTTACGGTTTTGAAAAAGTGGGAATAGATCTTTCCGAGGGAATATACCTCCTAGGGGTATATTCCCTTCTGGGGAGAAATGATTACCTTTTGGGAATTTCCGTCCCAGTCCACTTTATAGCCCAGGGCCTCAGCCACATACCGAGCAGGCAGGAAGGTGCGGCCGTTTTTGATCACCGGCACCGTGTCCATTATCACCACCTTGCTGTGATGTCGCCACACTTCCCAAAGCCAAGCGTCAAAAGCCTCTTCCCACTTCCTATGGGTTTCCTCCACCTCCTCCGGAGAGCCGAAAGAAGGCTTCACCCCCATGAGTTCGCACACTTCTCGTAAAAGGGCTTCGAGCTCTTTTATTTCCCGGGACGTGGGTTCTCGCCCCTCCTTCTCTATGGGCTCTACCACTTTTTGTATGCGTTGAGCCAGAGAGAGGAGCTGGCCGAGAACCTCCGCATCATCCCCCTCTATTTTCCATATTCCTGGCTCATTTAATACTAGAGCTACCCCCACTGTGTCCTTATAAAGATAAATCAGCGAGTTCTCCGATATCCAGAACACGTTTTCCTTGGGGACCCCCAGGGCATAAGCCAGATACCTCACCGGAACCAAAGTGCGGTGGTTTTCATCAATATAAGGGGCCACGTCCATGGGTTCCACCCGGCCGTCCACCCAGTAAACGCTCTTGCCTATCTGGAACTGGACTTCTAAACTGGCTGCTCCCGCCGGGACAGGGATCCCCATGAGCAAAAGCAGCAAAACTAAGCCGAACACCGTTAACCTTTTTAACAAAAAATCCCCTCCTTACTTTTTGTATTCCCAGGAAAAGAATTCTCCTCCCGGACTGAAATTCCTGCCATCTTGCTGGGAGAAAAACAGCCTCAATACCGCTGGGAAAGGCCTTCCTTGGGCCAAGGGATCGGATCCTAGGCCTCTTCTCGCCCCTTTTTAAAAAACTACCCTTCAGGAGAAGCCTTTGCTGCAGGGGGGAAATCCGCCCCCAAGATAGGCCCCCTTGACAATCCCCCCTTAATCCCTGCTTAGAACCTGTCGGTTTATGTTGCAAGCTTCTCCGCCGGAGCCAAAATCAATTTTATGGGGGCGTGATCAGAACCTTCCACCTGGCTCAATATCTCGGCCCCCAACAACCTGTCCCTCAATTCGCTGGATATAACAAAGTAATCCACCCTCCAGCCTATATTCCTCTCCCTGGCCTTAAACCTGTAGGTGCACCAGGTATAGTGCCCCCCCTGGGGGACAAAGACCCGAAAGGTATCTATGTAGCCCAGGTTTAAAAAATCTGGTCATCCATTTTCTCTCTTCCCAGGTAAAACCGGCATTCTTTTCGTTATCTTTGGGCCTGGCTATATCTATCTCCTGATGGGCCACATTGAAATCTCCCCCGATGATTACAGGTTTTTTGACCCTCAATTCCTGGACAAAGTCCAAGAAGGCCTGGTTGAAACGGAGCTTGTAATCCAACCTCGCTAGACCCCGCTGGGCGTTGGGGAAATAGACATTGATGAGATAAAAAGTAAGGGTATTCGAAGGCCTGAACCCGCCCTTCCAAGTCAAATTTGGGAAGGCCCAAACCGTAAATAAAAATAAGAAAGCGGCTTATATTTCAAAAGGGCCAAAGTGCCGCTGTAGCCTCCTCGGGAGGAGGGATTGAGATAGACTTCATAGCCCTCATCCCTTAATTCCTGGGGCACCTCTTTGGTCTTTATCTCCTGAAAACAGTAGGCGTCTGCCCTTTCCCTCTCTATAAACTCCAGCAGGCCTTTTTTAAAGCAGAACGGAGACCATTCACATTCCAGGATATAAAAACCGAAGGTTCGTCCACCTCCATCCCCTCCTACTCAGGGCTCTCCAGATCTATAAGGTGGTTTTCCAATATTTGATCGCGATTGAAGTCCTCCAGGCCCAAATAGAACTCCGCCACCTTTATAAGGGCCTCTTGTCTCAAGGTGCCCACTATCTGGGTGCCCAGCACCTTAACCCCCCTCCGCTCGGCCTCCAACCTGATGAGCTCGTATACCCTGTAGATGGGAGTCCTTTCCACGTCGAACATGTCCATGGAAACCGCCACCTTCTGCCTTTGGGTAAAACGCAAACCTATGGCCCTCACAGTGGAGAACCCACCGGAAGGCCCCCTCACCGCCTTCGCTATCCTTTTGGCCAGATCCAGGTCATCGCTGTCCAGGATGACATTTACCGCCACCAGAGCTATGGGATCTGCAGTGACGATGGTGGCTCCGGCTGTAGGATGGAGGGTAGGACCTCCTAGATCCGGAGCCCTCTCCGGTGGAAGGACGGCCTCCTTCAACCCCTCGAACTGCCCCCTCCGAATATAGTCAAAATTTTTTCTCTCAGGAGTGCGGGCTAGCTCACCTGAAAAATATACGGGCACCTTATAGCGCTGGTAAATCTCTTCCCCTATGCGCCGGGCCAGCTGCTTCACCTCTTCCAGGGTTATATTCCGCAGGGGAGCCAGGGAAACCACATCCAGAGCCCCTATACGGGGATGGGCCCCCTGATGCTGATTTAAGTCTATGAGCTCGTAAGCTTTACCCGCCATGGCCAGAAGAGCTTCCTTGAGGGGATCTGGCTTACCTACCAGCTCCACCACCGTGCGGTTGAAGTCGGGATCCGGATGATATGTTATGAGTTTTACCCCTGGAATCCCCTTCAAAGGGGCCACCACGGCTTCCACCACTTCCAGGCGTCGGCCTTCGCTGAAATTGGGCGCAGAGTGTATGTACTGGGCCACATTACCCCTCCTCGATTATCTTCTTCATACATTCCGGAATATCCAGGCCAGGGCAGTGATGAGCACCAGGAAAAGCAAAACGGGCAGCAGGTATCGGTAAATAAAGGGGGGCCACAAAAAATAGGCTATTATAAAGGCCAGCAGGAACAAGATGATCACTTCCCGCACAGTCCTACCTCCACCTTTCATGGGAATATCCATTCTATCCCGTCAGCTCCTCTTTAAAGCTCTCAGCTGTTGATGATAGAGCTCCCTTAATTTTGTGAAGAAATTTATATATTCCGGGGTGCGGTAATCCGGGTAGGTCCAGGGGAAGCACCTGTATTCCCCCTTGCTGTAGTAAAGGGTGACCTCGCCGTAGATTCCCTTGCCCAAATATATCCTATGATAGAAATTTTTAGTAGAAAATAGCACCACCTTGGCTGAATCTATATATCCTGGGTCCAGATTGACAGCTCTCCTGCCGTCTCGGGAAAACTTTTCTTCTAGGGAATTTGTAAACAGCTTCCATAAACAGGAATCCTCCGGTGACTTTAAATCCCGGAAGCCTAAAAAATATTTCTTCAAATCTCCGCCCATTTCTTGAAAATAATAATCAGTAAAACTAAAGGGAAAAGGTCCTGCCTCCAGGTCCACTTCCCCCCAATGTTCTTCCAGGCACCTTTGGGCCCGTATGCGCACTGCTTCTTCCCGGTAGAGGAGACCGCAGAAAATTTTCACCGGCAGAACTTCCCTTATTTTGCCCATTTTCCTCCACAGGGATTTTCAATACCACCTCCTTCTTTTTCCATTAATCCTCTGCTTGCCGGCCATCCCCGGGATGGCTAAGACGAGGCCATGGCTTTAAGCCAGTTCCTAAAATGCCTGAAGCTTACCTTTCCGGATGGAAAAAAGCCTAGATGAAGCCTTGGCCCCAAGCGATGTCCCCATCGGATCCCTCCGGGTTCTGAAGGTGTAAAAACCGCTAAAATAGAGCCTGTCCTCTTCAAGATGAACTCAAGGGGGACAACGGCGGGAAAGGCCTGCCGCGCCCTTTCATAGGAGCTCGCCTTTTTCTTTCCGGGAAGTCCGCTGGCGAACCGCCACGGCAAGCACTTTTTAGGAAGCCGGACTCAGTACGTAAACCTGGGCAAAGGCGGAGGCCAGCCGGGCAAACTTTTCCGCGTCTGCCTCTGTACCCGCCACCCCAGCCCCGTAATGCATGGGTATAGCGTGGAGGGGTCGGATGAGCTTGACCGCTTCCGCCGCCTCCTCTGCATCCATGACATATACCCCGCTGACCGGAAGTAAAGCTATATCCACTTTGCCCAAAGCATCCATCTCAGGGATAAGGTCGGTATCCCCTGCATGGTAGATCCTCTTGCCCGCCAGCTGTATGAGATATCCCACTCCTCCGTAATCTCTGGGATGGAACCTCTGGCGGTCGGGCTTGGTGTTGTAGGCCGGAACCACCTCGATTTTTATGCCCTTCTCCTCTACCTTTTCGCTGGCCTTTACCTCCCTTACTGTACCCAGACCCCGCAGCTTTGAGGCAGCATTGTGAGGAGCCAAGATGACGGTGTCAGGGGAAGATAGGATCTTCACAGAAGCTGGATCACAGTGATCAAAATGGTCATGGGTTATCAAAATCAAATCCGCCTTTTCCGAAACCCCTTTTACTTTATAAGGGTCTACGGCCACCACTTTACCTTCTCCTTTGAATAAAAAGCCGTCATGCCCCAACCAAGCGATTTCCACACCTTCTATGGCTATCCCCATATTCTCACCCTTTCTTCAGGCAGAAGTATAAGGAACTCTTGGGCCCATCTGCCCCATCCGCCCTCTGTCAATTTCTCCGCGGAGGGAAATTTTCCTGCTCCGGTAAGGTTATCTCCAAACCCGGAGGGCTTTATTTACTTTTTTATATAGGAGTCAGTTACCCCCTTGTCTTTTATAGTCCGCCACTCTATCTTTATATTCTCCGTCGATATGATAGTACTTCATCTTGGTTTTCTACCCCCTTGATTAATTTTTCACACCAGCCAAAAGCCAAAAACTAGAAATCAGCCAGCCCACCGACCCCAAAGGTTCTGCGCTATCAGGGGTCGATGGCACTTACGGACATCAAGCCGTAACCCAAACTTGTTTTGGCTCCAACGCCCTGCGCGGAGAAGGCATAGTCTAGCCATTTAACCACCTTATTCAGTGGCTCCTCCCCGCTGGCTTCTCTTACTTCTTCCTTTACACCCACATAGAAAGCCCAGGAACGCCCCTCCACTGCTCCAAAGAAGACCGGCACCGGATGGTAGTAATCTCCCGGAGGGAATTTTCCGCCTTCCTGGTAATACGGCGCATAGTGCGAATTGAGCACGTCCTCCACAACCGTAGGCGGTTCCAGAGGGTACCCATCGAAAAAGCGGACGGTTCCCTGCTTTTCCT
The DNA here is from genome assembly GCA_011375465.1 of Neomoorella mulderi. Classification (GTDB taxonomy): domain Bacteria; phylum Bacillota; class DSM-521; order Neomoorellales; family Neomoorellaceae; genus SpSt-1133. The sequence continues at coordinate 5,049 of DRZV01000085.1, read as the reverse complement.
CCCGGCCGAACACCAAGCAAAACAGAGAGTCGGCAAGCGCCACCCCTTCTTTGCCTCCAAACTCCTTCCAGATCACGGCGCTGCGCACCGCTCCTTTAAAGGCGCTCGCCGGCACGTAGGGAAAACCGTAAAGGGGATGGAGAGTAAGGAAAACTTCGTAAACCGACTCCGCTCCCAAGCCCACTACCAACCGTCCTTTCAAGTGAGCCACTATTCTTCTGAACTCAAGCCCGGAGCTTTCGATCGTCTGCCTGCGGCGTTTGTCCAGCAATTCGAAGAACGACCGGTTAGGAATAAGGGACGGGCCAAAAGCTACCTTCTTGTCAGGCAAGGAAAACCGGAAAACCTCTTTCTCCCTATCGTAGCCTACCCCTTTTTCTAGGAAGAGGCCGAAATTTTCAATCGCTTGGCCCTTGAGAAGTTCCTTAGTCCGACTCGGTAGGGAAGTCTCCTTGGGTAAAAGCAGCCCTGTCCCCCTGCCCGCCGTTTCCTTCTGAACTTCAGGGGCAGCTCCTCTCCCTCCGGTGCTTTCTCTCTCCCCCCTGCGCGGCAACTTTTTCCCTCCGACCAGAACTCTCACTACCTGCCCATTTCTGTCCCGTTCCACTTCACACTCTAGGCCGTCGTGCTCCGGACCCACCACGAAATGAGAAGGTAAGGACATCTTCTTGCCTGAGTCAAAGGTCAAAAACCCGCTGAAATTACCCTTTTTGTTCTTTTGCACGCTGAGCTTAGCCTTTTCCGGCACCTTTACTCACCACCACATAAAGCATCGGCAAAGCGCGTGAGCCAGCGCGAAAACGCCAGAACTTCTTCTGTCACCGCGCGGTAGTCCGCCAGCTCCAGGGAAATCACCTGCTTTACCAGTGGTTCGCCCTGTCTTATCAGCTTGCGGGTTTGCAACCACCTCTCTATATGCTGGCGGATTAACCTATATGTTTCGTCCTTCTCCGCCTTGGCGCTGACAAAAGCCAGAGCAGCTCCGAGCCCGTTGGTCTTGATGAGGCTCGGCAACTTACGGACATGAGACCGGTAGTTTTCTTTACGGCTTCCCTCTTCAGCGCAGGCGTAGGCGAAACGCGCCCTTCCGCCCTCGATCCCGCTTAACGCCATCTCTTAATCCCCCCATATCCGCGATCCGGCGGTCGGAGTTCTTTGCGACCTGGCACAGGAGCTTGTCTTACGGCGGCTCGGCGAGCTGGCCGGGCTGGCGGCAGGCCTTCAGGCGGTACGGGATAGACAATTAAGAAAGGAGTAAGGGTCTTCGGCAATCAAACTGCCAATCGAGAAGTTGCTGGCCCGGATGGACAAACAGCTAGGGGCGGAGCCAAGGCCATGTAACTTTGGCTCAAGGAAAGCGTCATTAGAAGAGGAGGTACGAAAATGCAACATTTGATCTATTTCCTCGTGGGGATTCCTGCGGGGATTATCGGTGGGCTTTTGGGGACTGGCGGCTGTGTGCTCATGATGCCGGTGATCCGCTTCGGCTTTCACTTTGACCCAGCAGTGGCCGTGGGTACCACGCTTACGGCAGTGGTTTTTTACGGCTGGTTCCGGCGCCTATCAGCACTTCAAGATGAAAAACGTGGACGGCGATACGGCAGTGCTGGTGGGCTACAGCGGTGTCTTGGGAGTCATACTGGGGAGTATCGTTTTCGGCTACCTGAAACCTTACGAGCACCTCATTGACCTTATCGTGGGGGTGGCCTTCCTCCTGCCTTCGGTGCGGATGCTTTACGAGGGGCTTGTCCTAGCGCCGCGGCAGGCGCGGCTTGCAGGGGCTGGCGGGCAAGGTGCTGCAGTGGGTGCTACGGCTCCCAAGATGCCCGGTTCGCCGGTGAGTAAGAGCGTCCTCGGCTCGATAATCGGTTTTCTGACAGGAATCATCGGTCTTGCCGGTGGCTACGCGCTGGTGCCGGCATTTCTTTACGTCCTGCGCGGCCCGATGAAGCTGGCCGTCGGCACCAGTATGGCTTCTTTCACCTGGATGGCGCTGGTCGGGGCCACCTTTAAGCTTTACCAGCACGTGGTAGACGTGCCGACAGCCATTTGCCTTGGTATCGGCGCCGTGATCGGAGCGCTTTACGGGGCCAGACTGGTGGCCCGGGTGAAGACGGCGACTTTGAAGGCGCTTTTCGGAGCGATCTTTATTTACGTAGCAGCCAAGTACATCTTGATTTACTTCGGCATCGCCATTTGGGCTGCAGAAGGATAAACAGGTATTCAGTGGCTATGCTGCTGAAGGTACCGTTAAGAATTTTGTGTAAGCCCGTAGGGAACCTCTGGAATCGTGACACATTTAGACCTTCATCATCCAGATGAGTCCGTATAATTGTGTGGAGTTTTTGTTATGGCTCAATACCAGATTGGCGTAGATTCCAAGCTTTTGCATCAGCTTTTTTAGGGAATTCTCAGGATGCGGGAGTGGCCAAACTGCTGGAATCCGTATTGAACCAAGTGCTGGAAGTCCAGGCTACAGAACAACTGAGGGCGGAACCCTACGAACGGACGGAAAATCGCCAAGGTTATCGTAACGGCTCATATCCCCACCAGTTGACGACCCGCGCCCCAGATTCGCGGTGGGAAGTTCTCGACAGAGTTGTTTGCCCGTTACCAAGCTATGTTGGATGCCCCGGATATGGATACAGCACGGCTGCTCCTAAACCAGACGATTATATTTTATAGCCTCCATCAGCCAGACAAAACGGTTCAGACGTGAAAACTTGAGCTTAAAGCGGTGATCAGTAAACATCTTTCTCAATGTATCGACTAAAGGGTGATATGCTGGACGGCAACACCCCGTTCTCTTGGCCACTGCGGAACATTTGGCTCGGCATGGTGAACTGGTCCTTTCGGATTGCATCCGTGAAGAGTCGAGCCCTATTAGCCGAGCAACACTCGCACGCCGGATCAGAACCTGGCGTTTGCCTAATCCGAAAAAGAAATCTTTCTCCCGATCCAGGGCTTTATCGCACTTACGTTCACAAGCGCCTATAGAGGCCTACCGCTGGGATGAGCAGCATTCGGGTTTTATGCATTTATACACTTACAGACGATTTTACAGGATCGGTCTCCTCCTGCTTTTTCAAGAAAAGTTTAATCAATGAAGGTGTGACGAGTGTAGAAGTGATCACCACAATCAGAGCTGCACTAAACAAATCGTTGTTAATAATGCCGCGCTCAATCCCGATCATGGCAATAATCAACCCCACTTCACCACGGGCAACCATTCCGGAACCTATCACAAACGAGCTTTTCGCACTAAACTTGGCGGCTTTTGCCCCCAACGCACAACCAAAACAATTTACTAAGTATAGCCACCACGGCTAACAGTATGCTAAACAAAATAATTTCTGGATTGATCTCTCTGAAGTTGGCGTTTAGACCAATATTGGCAAAGAAGAGAGGGACAAAAAAAGGATAACTGAAGGTTTCAACCTTGTGGCTCATCTCTCCCCGATGGGGGGTTAGACTTAACATTAACCCGGCCACATAGGAGCCCACAATACCTGCCACACCAAACACTTCTCCCATGTAGGCAAACAGTAAAGCTGTAATCACCGCAAAAGCTAACAATGTTTGAGAAACTTGAAACCGTTGAAAAAGTTTAAGCAACATTGGCAAAACAAATAGCCAATCAATGCAGCAATTATAAGGAAAAAGGCGATTTTTATAATCAGAAAGACCAAATAACCAATTCCGCCAGTTCCAGCTGATTCACCCACCGTTAAACCCAATACAGCAGACAAAACAATAACCCCTAAGATATCATCTTAAGATAAAACGGCAACCCCAAGAATCGTTGTCCCTTCTCTGGACTTTAGTTTACCCATTTCGCGTAACGTTTGAACAGAGATACCTATACTAGTGGCAACTAATAGAACACCAACATACATGGCAACCGTTGTTTCAAAGCCGAATAACATGGATAGCCCCATTCCTCCAAGGAAGGGTAAGGCAACACCGCCAATACCTACTGTGATTGCTGCAAACGCATTTTTCTTAAATTCCTGCACATTAGTTTCTAAGCCGGCTAGAAAAATTAAGAGAATAATCCCAATTTCTGCCAACTTACTAATTAACGAGTTAGGGTGAATAATGTTTAAGAGCGTGGGACCTAGTATAATCCCTACCAGTAACTTTCCAAGTACAGAAGGTTGTCCAATTTTGGTGCTTAGATGCCCCATCAGTTTCACGGCAAATAAAATGAGCGCCAGTTCAAAAAGAAAATAAAAACCGCTTGCTTCTTCAACTAAGTTGACGATTGATTCCCATAAATGTTAAGGAAAACATTAACGTCGGTATTGTCAGGGTGAAAATCATCAGTGAAAATGTCAGTATGAGCAGGGAGTTGGTCACTTTGTCTTGGACTAATTACCACGAGCTATGCGGCCTTTCTCCTGAACCTAAGCGAGCGGCAGGTCTATAGGCTTAAGGCCAAGCTGCGGGAACACGGCCCTGCTGCCCTGGCCCACGGAAACCGCGGCCGTAAGCCAGCTCATGCCATCCCGGATGAGATCCGCCAGCTGGTAGTGCAACTCGCTCAAACTAAATACGGGGGGTGTAACCATTCTTTCCTCAGCGAGTTGCTCTACGAACATGAAGGCATCTCCTTAAGCCCTTCCTCTGTTGCCCGTATCCTCAAAGCTGCAGGAATCCCCAGCCCTAAAAAGCACCGGCCGCTTAAAATCCACCGCACCAGACCCCGCAAACCACAACCAGGCCTCCTCGTCCACATCGACGGCAGCCACCACGATTGGCTGGAAGGGCGGGGTCCTAAGCTCGTCTTGCTCCTGGCCGTCGACGACGCCACAGGACAATTGCTCTCCGCCCTCTTCTGGCTAGCCGAAGACTTCGAGGGCTATAGACGCCTCCTCTACAATTTGGTCACTCAGCACGGCATCCCCGTGGCTATCTACTCAGACCGCCATACCCTTTTCTTCTCCCCTAAAGATAAAAGAGGGCTCGCTCAGCCTCCAGGAACAGCTCTCGGGACACCAGCGCCCATTAACCCAAATCGGACGTATCCTGAATGAGCTGGGCATCCAG
>DRZV01000088.1 GCA_011375465.1 Neomoorella mulderi | reverse complement strand
CCAGCGGAGGTGATGCCCCGGGGATGAATGCCGCCGTAAGGGCTGTGGTGAGGCAGGCTTTGGCTTTGAATGTACAGGTGCTGGGTATCGCCAGGGGATATGCGGGTTTAATTCAGGGAGATTTTCGCCATATGACATCGGGTTCTGTGGCTGACATCATCCACCGGGGCGGCACCGTCCTCCTGACTGCCCGATGTCCCGAGTTTGAGTCCCAGGCGGGACAGAAGGTTGCCGCCCTGGAAAATCTATATAGAGAGGGGATAGAAGGCCTTATAGTAATTGGAGGGGAGGGCACTCTAAAGGGTGCCCTCTCTCTGGCTCATAAAGGATTTCCTGTGGTGGGGGTTCCTGCTACCATAGATAACGACATCTGGGGTACCGATTACAGCATCGGCTTCGACACCGCGGTAAATACCGCAGTGGAAGCCATAGCCCGCATAAGGGATACGGCCACCTCCCACGAGCGGGTCTTCATCATAGAAGTCATGGGGCGCCACACCGGCCATACAGCCCTGGCAGCAGGCATCGCTGCCGGTGCCGAGTCCATCCTCGTCCCGGAATTTCCCATAGATTACCGTGAGGTAGCGGAGAGGATCGAGCGGGGGCGACGTCGGAGCAAATTGCACAGCATAATCGTGGTGGCAGAGGGGGTGGGGAAAATAGAGGAAGTGGCCCGGGAGATCAGGGACCGGACCAGGTTGGAGAGCCGGATAACCATCTTGGGTCATATCCAGAGGGGAGAAGCCCCCACTGCCTTCGACTGCCTTCTGGCCAGCAGGTTGGGATCCCAGGCGGTTAAACTCCTGGTGGAAGGCAAAAAGGGCGTAATGGTGGGGGTGGAGGGGAAGGGGTTGGTTGTCAGAAATCTGGAGGAGGTTTTGAGCAGGAAAAAGTTGATAGATCCGGAATTATATAAACTGGCCCAGGTATTAGCATTATAGCCGAAAGGGGGAAAGGATATGAGGCGTACCAAGATAGTCTGCACCATAGGCCCTGCCAGCTCCAGCCTGGAGACGATAAAGGCCATGATCCAGGCGGGAATGGACATCGCCCGTTTCAATTTTTCCCATGGAACCCATGAAGAGCACGGCCAGAGGATGGCTTTGGTGAGACAGGCGGCAGAAGAGCTGGGCAAACGGATGCCCCTGATGCTGGATAACAAGGGCCCGGAGATAAGGCTGGGAGAGGTGGAGGGAAAGGTGCTCCTGGAAAAGGATAAAGAAGTGATCCTCACCACCGAGCCGGTGGTGGGGAATGCCCTCCGCCTACCGGTAAACTTTGAAGGCTTGCCCCAGGATGTGAGGCCCGGGGATAGCATCCTCCTGGACGATGGCCTTATAGAACTGGAGGTTTTGGAGACCACCACCACGGAGATACGCTGCCGCATAAAAAATGGAGGGGTTGTTTCCAGCCACAAAGGGGTCAACGTGCCTGGAGTGGAGCTGGGCCTTCCCCCTTTGACGGATCAGGATATAGAAGACCTGGAGTTCGGGTTAAAACAGGGTATAGATTTTTGGGCCCTTTCCTTTGTGAGGACAGCCAACGACATATTGGCTGCCCGAGAGGAGCTGGAAAAGAGGGGGGCCCATTCCCAAGTGTTCATAATCGCCAAGATAGAGACCCGGGCAGCGGTAAACAATCTGGAAGACATTTTGGCGGTCTCCGACGGCATAATGGTGGCCAGGGGGGATCTGGGGGTGGAGATACCGGTGGAAGAGGTGCCCTTGGTTCAAAAAAGGATTATCCAGGCCTGCAACCGATTGGGAAAGCCTGTGATCACCGCCACCCAGATGTTGGAATCCATGATCCAGCACCCCAGGCCCACCCGGGCTGAAGCCGCTGACGTGGCCAATGCCATCTTCGACGGTACCGACGCCATAATGCTTTCGGGGGAGACGGCTGCAGGCAAATACCCGGTGGAGTCGGTGGCCACCATGGCCCGGATCGCCCGGAGGGCAGAGGAGGAACTGCTCTATACAGAAATTTTGCGCCGGAGGAACTTAGCGGGCCAAGCCTCCCCCACCGAGGCCATCAGCTTTGCCAGCTGCACTATAGCCCATGAATTGAAGGCTTCGGCCATCATCACCCCCACCGTTTCTGGGGCCACGGCCCGAAGGGTGGCCCAATACCGTCCCTCAGCCCCCATAATAGCGGTAAGCCCCAATGAAAAGGTTTTAAATCACCTCTGCCTGGTATGGGGGGTTCAGCCCTTTAAAATAGAACCTGCCCAGGGTATAGACGAAATGATAAGCTCTGCCCTGGCCACCGCCCTCTTCTCCGGCATAGTAAAGGAAGGGGACTTGGTGGTTATAACCGCTGGCATCCCGGGCGTTCCCGGGGCCACCAGCCTGGTGAAGGTGCACGTGATGGGGGAGGTGCTGGCCAGAGGACGGGGCATAGGCAGGGGAGTGGTGACCGGAAGGGCCAGGATAATAAACACCCCTGAAGACCTGCTAAAAGTAGAAGAAGGCGATATCCTCATAGCCAGGGAAACGGATGACACCTTCCTGCCCGCCTTCCAGAAGGCAGCAGCGGTGATAACCGAAGAAGGGGGGTTGGGTTCCCATGCCGCCTCAGCCGGGTTCAACCTCTGCCTCCCGGTGATAATAGAGGCCCGGGGCATCAGGGGTAAAGTTATAGAGGGGATGGTCATCACCCTGGATATATCCCACGGCCTGATCTACAAAGGGGAGACCAGGGTGCTGTGATAGGGTGTATAACTATGGCCCCGTCGATAAACCGGGCTATCTGGGGTCCGGGAGGGATCTTTGGTCCTTCGGGCAGGGAAGCCGGTACCCCCCCTATGCTCAGCCTGCAGGGCCTTAGGTTCAGCGCCAGGATGGCGGCCTTTTTTTCTCCCTCCATACCGGCGTGAACACTTCCATATATAGAGCCCAGGACTAATATGTGGCCCGAAGCCTTTACCGTGGCTCCTGGATGGATGTTTCCTAAAATTACCACATGCCCTGGATGGATGAGCTCCTGTCCATTGCGCAGGTTCCCTTCCCGGAACAGCACCGGCAGCTCCAGCTCGGCTATGGTGGTGCTGACAGGGCTCTCCCTTACCCCTTTTTCAGCAGGAGATCCAGGGGAAGCATCCCCCTGTTCCCCTTGATAAGGGGCAAGACCATATGTCCGGCATATACATTCCAGCTCTTCTATCTTTTTCCTCTCCATGGGCAGGTTGGGGGACAGGGTAAAGGAAGCCCCGGAGAAAAAATCTTTGGCCGAAGCCAACCTGTCTTCCAGTTTTTTCTTGAGCTCTTCAAAATCCCTGCGGGCGTCCAGGAGAATCACCAGCCCTTTTCTGGTGCCCTTTATAATTATGCCGTCTCCGCGCACCCTCAGGCCCTCCAGTCTTTGATCTACTACAAGATTCGCCTTAAAAGGCTATTTTCCTGCCCCACACCTTATCCTACTTTTCCTCAGAAAAATCCCATAAAAGAAAACAGGGAGGGAAAGGAGAAAATGAAATGGTTTGTAGGGGCGTTTATCTTTTTTCTGAGCATCCTGCTCCTTTTGGCCATAGGCTCTTCTAAGCCTGGAGAAGAGGCGTTCCATCCGGTAAAGGTGGGCCTGCTGGGGCAGGGGGAAGAGGGGTCGCTACCCTATGAGGGGGTTTTAAGGGAAGAGGGTTTCCCCTGGGCCAGGTTAGGGGAGGAAGTGCTGAGGGGGAGTAGGGTAGAGGATCTGGTGGCCCTCTATCCCACTCTGATTTTACCCGAGGGGCAGGCCCTTTCAGAAGAGTCCTTTTCCTTGTTAAAGGATTACGTAGAAAAGGGGGGACAGCTTTTATGGATCTATGACGCCGGCCTCCACTGCGAAAGGGGAAAAAAGTTTTTGGCCGAGATGGCCGGGGCGGTCCTAGAGGGGGAAGGCCGTCCCCATGAGGGGTACTGGCGGTTCCTCTCGCCAGAGGCCCCCCTTCTCTGGGGGATTACCCCAGGAAAAACCGACGAAGAGTGGTATGTCACCAGCTATGGATATGGGCGTTTAAAGTACCGCCATCTGCCGATCAGGGCGGAAGGCGCTGAGGTGGTGGCTGACGAGGGCCAGGGCTGTCCTGTTATCCTTGTCAAAAGCTACCCCAGAGGGGGGAAGGTCTTTTACATAAATGCACCTCTGGGGTTTTACAAATACATGTCCGATGACCTGCCCTTCCGTTCAGTTCTGAGGACCTTTTTAATCAAGGTTGCCCGTCTCCCCAAGGTGGTGAATACTCCTCAGGGGAAGGGCTGTTTGGTGTTCAACCTCCATGTGGACAGCAATGCCCACATCAGGCCCCTGGGGGCCATGCCCAGGGAGGGGATTTTCCGCAGGGGATTGGAATATTCCATCCATATCACCGCTGGTCCTGATATTTACAGGCCCGGGGACGGGTGCGGCTTCGACGCCGAGGGGAAGGGGCGGCCCTGGGTGGAGCTATTACAAAAGTATGGGGCCATCGGTTCCCATGGAGGGTGGATTCACAACTATTTCGCTGAGTACCTGGAAGTGTTTCCCCGGGAACAGGTCTGGTATTATCTGGCGCGTAATCGGGAGGCCCTTTCCTCCATAACAGGTAAACCGGTTTTGGAATACAGCGCGCCGGTAGGGCATCATCCCCCCTTTGTAAACCGTTGGCTGGAAGAACATGGAATAGTGGCCTACTATAGCCCAGGGCATACGGGTTCAAGCCCCACCCGCAGTTTCCTGCAAGGCCAACAGATCAGCGGGAGGCTGTGGTCTTTCCCGGTAACCCCTTACAGGGAGTATGCCTGTTTGGAAGAGCTGATGGCGGCGCGGGTGCCCCTGGAGGAGATAAAGGCCTGGTATGGAAACCTGATGGGCTTCATAGAAAAAGAAAGGGTGGCCCGCCTGATATATACCCATCCCAATGCCGGTAGATACGCCTTGGAAGCCTTGAAGTACCTGTCAGAGCGTATGGATAAGGGGAGAAGGCAGGGGAGGCTTCTGGCCTGGTCCATGAGCCGGGTGGCAGATTTTTTAAGCCGTCACGAAAAGACAGAGATGGAATTCAGACGCTCTTCCTCCATGTGGAGGATAAATCTAAAGAACCCGGAGGGCTTGCGGGATATAACCGTGGCCCTTTATGTGGGAGATCATCCCTGTAGGGTGCTGGGGAGCCATTTAAAGTACGTCCGGGAAGGGGAATGGCTTTATGTGACGGTCACCGGAGCAGAGGCGGAAAAGGAGATAGTGGTAAAGATCCTCTCTCCCCGTTTCCGTTGACATAAGGGAGTATTGGGGTTATCATGCAAGGGAGAAAGGGGAAAGCGAGGAGAAGCTTATGCCTAGACCACCCAAAAGGCGGCGGGTAAGCTTTGTGCCAACTTTTACTTATTTTAAGCCGGCAGCTGTGCCCCTGAGCCAGCTGGAAGAAGTGGTGCTGGCCGTGGAAGAGCTGGAGGCCATAAGGCTGAGGGATCTCGAGGGGTTGGAACAGGAGGAGTGTGCCGAGAGGATGGGGGTATCACGCCCCACTTTTTTCCGGATCCTCAGCGCCGCCCGGAGCAAGGTAGCCGACGCCTTGATCCACGGCAAGGCCATCCGGGTGGAAGGGGGTATATACCACTTCGAAGGCGTCCCCCTTTTCTGTCCGGCTTGCGGCTATCGGTGGTTGGGCCAGGAGGAGGGGGGGTGTTGTCCCCGCTGTGGCAGCCCCGATACCTCCCCCTTCCCGGGCAAGGGGCACTGTTGGCGCCATGGATGGCGGGGAGGGGGAGGATAAATCGTCTTTTTTTGCTTTTTTCCTCGGGGTTTTCCGGCTCACTCTACACCGGCTGCCCTTTGTATGATTCGATGGAGTTTCTCAGGGGTAACAGAGGGGCAGCCGGCATTTATCCGGGGGAGGCGCAAAGGGTTGGTGTGCCGGTGGACCGCCCCTTCTTCTATGGTGAAAACCAGCCTGTATCCTGCCTCTCTGGCCGCCTCTATGGCAGGGGGGGAGGCCACTCCATAGGGCAAGGCCAGGGCGTAAACGGGGTGGTGCAGGTTTCTTTCCATCTCCCTGCGGGAGCGCAGAAGGTCTAGGAATACCATCTCTTTGAACTCCTCCCGGGTTTGTCCCTGCAAAGGCCCAGCCAGCATGGGTCCCCTCTGCCCATTGGCCAGGATGCCGTAGCGGTGAAGATCATGGATATGGGATTGGGTGATTACCCCCTTCTCCTCCATTTCCCTGGCCTGGGCCCAGGTATAATGGGATATAAGATAGGGTTTCTGCCCCATGAAGGCGGTTATGGCAAAGGACACCCCCGGCATGTTTCTCTTTTTCATCTCGGGGAAGGTATAACGATACACGCTCTCATAGCCGTCGTCAAAGGTTATCAGCACCGCATTGGGAGGGACGGCTCTTTCTCCTTGTAAAAAACCATAGAGATCTTCCAGGCTGATGGCCGTGTAGCCTTCCCTTTGAAGCATGTCCAAATGGGCTGAAAATCTTTGGGGGGAAATGATCACACCCGATTTTTCCTGGGGATCCAGGTGGTGATACATCAAGACCACCACCTTATCCCTGTAAAACACCCTAGGGGGATGGTGTTCTAGCCGAGAGGGCTCTGAGGGATCCCCGGTTATGGTCCCTGAAGACCCGGGGGCCGGCTTGTGGTTGCTGTAAAGGCAAAAAAGTTATCCCCCCAATGAGGAGGGATAAAAGGGAGGCCAGCAGGAGGAAAGCCATCTTTTTCACCATCATCTTGACCTCCCGTGATTTTTCGATCTCCAGTTATTTTAACACGTAAAACCCGGGAAGAGGAAGGCAAAACTTTTTTAACATAGTTAGACCTGCAAATCCCTTGTAAAGGGCCTTTCTTTTTGTTAAAATATAAAGGCGAGCCGAAGTGGCGGAACTGGCAGACGCGGCGGACTCAAAATCCGCTGGGGTTCACCCCCCGTGTGGGTTCGACTCCCACCTTCGGCACCATCAAAACGGGATAGCCCCCTGACAGTTAAAAAAGAACGTCAGGGGGTTCTTATTATTAATACAGGCCCTAGGGGCTTAGCCTTGGCTGCGGGCCAAGATTCTTATAGAATTTTTTCCATAAATCTTCCAGGGTGAGGGAAGGATTTCTTCAGTTTTAAAAGAGTGTCCGCGTTGTTCCCTTCAACTTAAGGCGTTAAAATAGTATAGAGTACAGGACGAAGAAGGTGAACCATGGCCAGAGAAAAGCTCCTCCTGATAGACGCCAACAGCATAATCCACCGAGCCTTTCACGCCCTGCCCCCCTTACAGACCAGCACGGGTATTCAGACCAACGCGGTCTTCGGTTTTGCCAACATGCTCCAGAAAGCCTTGGCCACTGTAGATCCTCAGTATGTGGTGGTGGCCTTTGACCACAGCAAGGTGAGCTTCCGCACCGGCCTTTATCAGGATTATAAGGGAACCCGGCCGGAGACGGCTCCAGAACTCAGACCCCAGTTCGCTTTGGTAAAGGAACTGGTGGCAGCTTGGGGATTTCCCCTTTACGAAAAAGAGGGCTATGAAGCCGACGACATCATAGGGACGCTGGCCAAAAAGGGAAAAGAGGCGGGCCCGGAAGTCCTTATCCTCACCGGTGACCGGGATGCCCTCCAGCTGGTGGAAGAAGGGGTCAAGGTCCTATTGATGCGGCGGGGTACAACTGAAACAGAAACGTACGATCTTAGGGCGGTAGAGGAAAGATATGGAATTAAGCCCCATCAGTTGATCGATGTCAAAGCCCTTATGGGGGACCCCTCCGACAACATCCCCGGCGTGCCGGGGATAGGAGAAAAGACAGCCCTGCAGCTGATACGTCAGTATGGCAGCGTAGAAGAAGTGCTGGCCCATCTGGAAGAGATAAAGAACAAAAAAATAAGGGAGAACTTGAAGGCATACCGGGATCAGGTATTGCTGGCCAAAAAGCTGGCTACCATCCAGAGGGATGTTCCAGTGGAACTGGAGTGGGAAAAGGCCCGGAGGTGTTCCCCCGATTATGGGGCCATCCTGAAGCTTTATAAGCAGCTGGAATTCAACAGCCTGATAAAGGAGATATTGAAAGAGATGGGGGAGAAGCACCAGCCGCCCCCCCAGCTGACCAAAACCCGGATAGAAATACCCCCAGTTACTAAGTTGGGATTACAGGAATTAGAAACCCTGGTTGAAGAACTGAAAGGAACCGAGGTGGTTTTATCCTTTGCTTGGGAAACCCCCAACTACCTAGAGGCTCCCCCTTTGGGGGTGGGCCTATCCTGGGAAAAGGGGGCTGGGGCCTGGTTGGGTTCCCGGGGAGAAGGAAGGATCCTGGCGGAAAAGCTCCAACCCCTTCTCACCGCGGAGCCGTTATATCACGATGCCAAAGCCGCCATGGTATCCTTGCGGCAGGCCGGGGCTCAGGTGGGAGATCCCGGGGGAGATACCATGATAGCTGGTTATCTCCTCAACCCCACCGCCTCCAGCTATGATCTGCCCCAGCTGTGCCTGACCCACCTGGATTGGGCCCTGGTGGAAGAGGGGGATCTGCACCGGGATTTGGGCCAAAAGGCCAGCGCCATCCGCTTTTTACACCAGAATTTGCTGACCAAATTGCAGCTGGCGGGAATGGAGAGGCTTTACCGGGAAGTGGAACTGCCCTTAACCCGGGTTCTGGGGGAAATGGAAATATACGGCGTAACGGTGGACCTGGAAACCTTGGAAGCTATAGGGAAAGAGCTGGAAAGCCAAATCGAAACCCTGAGCGAAGAGATCTACCAACTGGCTGGGGAGCGGTTTAACATAAATTCTCCCCGCCAGCTGGCGGTGGTGCTTTTTGAAAAGCTGGGTCTGCCGCCCCTCAAAAAGACTAAAACAGGTTTTTCCACCGATAGCGAAGTTTTGGAAGAGCTGGCGGAAAAACACCCCATTGCAGTGAAACTGCTGGAATACAGGCAGCTGGCCAAGCTGAAGTCCACCTACGTGGAGGGGATTAAGGCCCTGGTGAACCCCTCGACCCGGACCCTGCATACCACTTTCAATCAGACCGTGACCGCCACCGGTAGGCTTTCCAGCAGCGAGCCCAACCTCCAGAATATACCCATACGTTTAGAGGTGGGCCGCCAGCTGAGGAAGATATTTATCCCCCGGAGCCCGGATAGGGTTCTGCTCTCCGGGGACTACTCCCAGATAGAGCTGAGGATCCTGGCCCACCTCTCTCAGGACGAGGGCCTGATCCGGTCGTTCATGGAGGGGGAAGATATCCACACCCGAACGGCGGCCGAGGTCTTCGGCGTACCCCTGGAAGAGGTGACCCCCCTCCTCCGTCGGCGGGCCAAAGCAGTAAATTTCGGTATAATCTACGGCATCAGCGATTTCGGTCTGAGCAGGGAGCTGGGTATCAGCCGGAGCGAAGCCCACGAATATGTAGAACGCTATTTCCAGCGTTACCCCAAGGTCAAAGAGTATCTGGACAGGGTGGTGAATCAAGCCCGCCTGGACGGATACGTCACCACCATCCTGGGCAGGAGGCGTTATATCCCGGAACTCTTCAGCCCCAACTATAACGTGCGCAGTTTCGGGGAGAGGGTGGCCATGAACACCCCCATCCAGGGGAGCGCTGCTGACATAATAAAGGTGGCCATGGTAAAGCTCTTCAAGCGCCTGGAAAAGGAGTTCCCTGAAGCCAAACTGATCCTTCAAGTCCACGATGAGCTGATCCTGGACGTGCCCCAGAAAATATTGCTGCCCGTGGCCGAGGTGGTAAAGGGAGAGATGGAAGGGGCGGTGAAGTTGCGGGTTCCCCTCAAGGTGGAATTGAAATGGGGACCCAATTGGTACGATATGCAACCTTTAGAGGAGATATGAAATATACCGGAACTGCCGGAAGTGGAGACCATCAGGAGGAGTTTATACCATTTAAAGGGAAAACGTATAGCTAAGGTCGAATTGTTCACCCCTGAAGTGGTGGCTTATCCCCTGCCGGAAAGGTTTTGCCCCCTACTCACGGGCAGGGGAATTTTAGATCTGCACCGGCGGGGCAAAAGCCTGATTTTCCAGCTGGAAGGCCAGATCCTTCTGGTGTTCCGTTTTGGTATGACAGGCAAATTGTTGCTCCGGCATTCTTACCTGCTCCCGCCCCACACCCATGTGGTTTTCAGTCTAGAAGACGGGCATTTCCTCATGTGGCAAGACGTGAGGCGTTTCGGAAGGCTGTATGGAGGCAGAAGGGAGGAAGTGTGGGAGAGGTCTGGCCTGAAAGACCTGAGCCCGGAACCCTTGGAAGCCAACTTTACCCTGGAATTTTTAGAGGCCGTGACCCGGGCAAGAAAACGTCCCATAAAGTCCCTTTTGCTGGATTAGCGCCTGGTGAGCGGGGGGGCAACATCTATGCCGATGAAGCCCTCCACAGGGCTGGAATCCATCCGTTGCGGCCTGCCTCTAGCCTGAACCGGGAAGAGCTGGCCCGGCTTCATGGATCCCTCAGGGAGGTGCTGCTCCAGGGCATAGACCACAGGGGGACCACCTTTCGGGATTATGTGGACGGTCAGGGCAGGGAAGGGGGGAACCAGGACTACCTTAAGGTTTACGGAAGGGGGGGACAGCCCTGTTTCCGGTGTGGTCATGCGCTGTTTAAAATAAAAATAGCCGGCAGGACTGCCGTATTCTGTCCCGAATGTCAAAAATAAAATAAAAGGGATGGGGAAGATGCTGGTTATAGGTCTCACCGGAGGTATAGCCAGCGGTAAGAGTACGGTGGCGGGCTTTCTAAAGGAATGGGGGGCGCGGGTAATAGATACAGACCAAATAGCCAGGGAAGTGGTCCTTCCCAGCCAGCCGGCTTATCACGATATGGTGTGCGCCTTTGGGAAGGGCATACTGGCGCCTGACGGGCATATAGACCGGCGGGCTTTAGGCAGGATAGTATTTAAGGACCCTTCTGCCAGAAAGCTTTTAAACGCCATCACCCATCCCCGCATAAAGGAGAGGGTAATACAGGAGCTGGAGCGGCTTAAAAGGGAAGATCCCCAGTGCATAGTGGTGATCGAGGCCCCCCTTTTGATAGAAGCGGGGTTTCAAGACCTGGTGGATCTTATTTGGGTGGTCACGGCTCCTCCTGAGACACGCCTCAGGCGTCTTCTGGCTAGAAGCAATTTGACCCTGGAAGAGGCCCAAAATCGGATGGGGGCCCAGATGGAAGATGGGGAAAGGTTGCCCTATGCCCATAGGGTGATTTTCACCGGCACCAGCCTGGAAGCTACCCGGGCCGCGGTATGGGAGGCATGGCAGAGCCTCAAGCGTTTCCGGGGGTAAGCGTTGAGAAGTGAGGTATAGAGGTTTGCGGATAAAGCTCTTTTGGTGGTTGATCCTGCTGATTTTTTTATGGTCAGTGCCTAAGGTGGCCCGATTTCTATATCCCCTTCCCTACCGGGATTTGATCTTAGAATGTTCTACCCGGGAAGGGATCGATCCCCTGTTGGTGGCAGCGGTAATCAGGGTGGAGAGCAGATTCTACCCCCGAGCCCGTTCTTCCCAGGGGGCTTGCGGTCTTATGCAGCTCATGCCCGAGACAGCCCAGATGGCAGCGCGTAAACTGGGCCTGCCTTATGAGCCGGAAAAGCTCTACGATCCAGAATACAACCTCCGTCTGGGCACATGGTATCTTTCCTCTCTGCTGGAGGAATTCGGAGAACTGCCCCCAGCCCTGGCTGCCTATAATGGGGGCAAGGGGCATGTAAGAAACTGGCTGGATCGGGGTCTGTGGGACGGCAAAACCTTAGAAAAGATACCCTTCCCTGAGACCAGGGAATTTACCCGGCAGGTGCTCAGGGACTACCGGATCTATAAAATTCTATATTCCCGGGAAATAGATGAAAGAGGTATTTCGCCGTGAGGATCGAATAGATTTATAAAAATCACACGACTATGGCAAAGGAGAGAGGAATCATGGCGGATATTATGGACACCTTATCCAAAGTAAGGAAGTTCGTCCTTTCTGAAGAGAGGAGGTTCCATTCGGCCCAACATGAAGAGATAGCCAGCGGTGCCACGACAGATATATACTTCGTCCGGACCTATGAAATCTTAAAACATTTGGGCAAGGCGGACACCCCAGTGGTGGCGGAAATATTTCCCCGCAAGCCGGGGATACTGTGCGGAGTGGTGGAAGTCCTGGAACTCTTAAAGGACAGGGAGGTAAAGATATGGGGCCTTCCTGAAGGTTCGGATTTCAGTCCCAAAGAAGTGGTGATGAGGATAGAAGGTCCCTACAGCCAGTTCGGCCTATATGAAACTGCCATTCTGGGTATGCTGGCCAGCGCCAGCGGTTGGGCCACCGCTGCTCGGGAGATAAAAGAAGCAGCGGGAGATAAGCCCTTCATATGTTTCGGCGCCCGGCACGTTCACCCTGCAGTGGCCCCGGTCATGGAGAGGGCAGCCATAATAGGGGGGGCCAGCGGGGCCAGCTGCATACTGGCTGCCAAGCTGGTGGGACAGGAGCCCCAGGGCACCATGCCCCATGCCCTTATCCTCATCGTGGGGGATACGGTGGAAACCGCCCTGGCCTACCATCGCCTCATGCCCCCAGAAGCCCCCAGGACCGTCCTGGTGGACACCTTTAAGGACGAAGCGGAGGAATCCCTGCGGGTTGCAGAGGCTTTAGGGCCGGCCCTGCAGGCGGTGCGCTTGGACACCCCCGGGGAGAGGGGAGGAGTGACCCCGGCTCTGGTAAAAGAGGTGCGCCACCGTCTGGATTTGGCTGGATTTAACCATGTAAAGATCTTCGTTTCCGGAGGCCTTTACCCCGAAAAGATAAGGGAATTAAAAGAGGCCGGAGCCGACGCCTTTGGGGTGGGCAGCTACATTTCAGGAGCCCCTCCTATAGATATGACCCTGGATCTAAAGGTGGTGGAAGGGCGTCCCCTGGCCAAACGGGGCCGCCTCCCCGGTATTATCCCCAATCCTCGCCTGCAGCGCCTTAAGTGATTCCCCGGGTGGATCTCTCTACCCTATTTTTTTCCCCACAGCAGCAGGGCTTCCCGCAAAATTTTGGCCGCCAAGAGGGAAGTTATATCTCCCCTGTCGCTAGGGGGAGAAACTTCCACCAGATCCAGGGCCACCACAGGAAAATCTTTCAGCAGGTACAAGGCCTCCAGGATTTCCTGGGAGGTGGCCCCTCCTGGCTCTGGAGCCCCGGTACCCGGGGCAAAGGCAGGATCCACCACGTCTATGTCCAGAGTGAGATATAAGGGGCGCTCCTTAAGGCGCTCCAGGCATTTTTCCAAACCAGGCAGGAGGGGTCCTAAAAAGAGGTTGGTCTTTTGGGCCGCATCCAGCTCTTCCCGAGCTAGAGATCTTATCCCCACTTGATATAAATTTTCGAATCCTATTTCCTCACCTATAAGGTTCATAACCGTGGCATGGGAGAACTTTTCCCCTTCGTATTCCTTCCGCAGATCAGCATGGGCATCCATCTGGACCACCGCCAGGTCAGGATGGCACTTCCTCGCTGTCCTTACCAGGGGATAGGTGATCAGATGTTCTCCGCCCAGGGAAACAACAAACTTGCCTTCCCTCAAGAACATTTCCGCCGCGGCCTCTATCTTCTGCAGGTTGACCTCTATCCGTCCCGGGACCAGGGCCAAGTCTCCCACGTCCCGTAGGGGGACGTCCCTCAGATCCCGGTGCAATCGGGGGCTGTACTCTTCCAGCCCTTGAGAAGCCACCCTTATCCACAAAGGGGCCCAGCGGGTCCCCGGCTTATGGCTGGTGGTCACGTCCAGGGGTATGCCCATAAGTATATTGGGGGCCGTCTGATGGCCTTCTATGCCCATAAAGCTTGAATTTTTTATGAAAATATCCACAAGGTCATCTCCCCTATCCTTCATTCAGGAATTCTTTTATAAAGGGAGGGAGGTTAAAGGCTCCCCGGTGGATGGCAGGGGTGTAGAAACGGGTAGGAACCCTGGATTGCCCGTGGTTTACCTCCAAAGGGTCGTGCTTCTTGCTGCCCAAGGTGAAGCTCCACCATCCCCCTGGATAGGTGGGCACTGTAGTCAGATAAAGCCGGGTTATGGGGAATATGGTCCTCAGCTCCTTGTGTATCTTCTTGAGGAGCTCCTGGGCAAAGAGGGGGGATCCGGTCTGGGATACAAATATCCCCTCAGGGGCCAGGGCTTTAAAAACGTTCCGGTAAAATTCAGGGCTGAACAGGCCTGCGGCAGGTCCTATGGGGTCGGTGGAATCCACTATGATCACGTCGAAGGCTTCTTCCTGTTCGGCCACATAACTTATCCCATCGGCGAAGACGATTTTCACCCGGGGATCCTTTAGCCCGGAAGATAATTCCGGCAGATGCTCCAGGGCGTTGACCACCACCCTTTCGTCTATTTCCACCAGGACAGCTTCTTTCACCTGGGGATATTTTACCACTTCTCGGATGGAGCCCCCGTCTCCCCCTCCTATAACCAGAATCCTCTGGGGAAAGGGGTGGGTGTGGAGGGGGACGTGGACTATCATCTCGTGATAAAAATATTCGTCCCCCAGGGTGGTCTGCACCGTCTCATCCAGGATGAGGGCCTTTCCGTAAACTTCGGTTTCCACGATGGCCAGACTCTGATAGCTGGTTTTCTCCTGATGGATCACCTTCTTCAGTTTTAAACCCAGGACCAATCCCGGGGTCTCCAATTCGGTAAACCATATGCCTTCCATTCCCAAGGCGCTTCCCTCCCTAAAAGATTTAAATAATACCCAGTACGGCTTGGGCTATGCCCACCACATGATGCTCTACGGCCAATATCTGATTTAAAATCTCCATGTGGATCGCTGAGACTTCCAAAACCGCCTGATCGCCTTGGCGGATTCTCTGGCAGTGGGAAAAACGCAACCTCTTCTCCAGCTTCAGGATTTCCGGGTGATCCCGGATTACCTCTGCTGCCAATCTTTTGTTTTCGGTGGCAAAGGCCTTGATGGCCCTGAGGTAATTTTTCTCTACCCGGCTGAACACACTCTTGAGGTCTTCTTCCTCTTCCGGAGTAAATTCTTTCCCCCTGTGCTCCAGCTTTTTGTACTGGTAGGCGACGGTGACCAGGGCATCCCCTATGTGTTCCAAATCGCTGGCTATATATAAGAGCTTAAAAAGATAGAGCAGCTCTTCTTCCTCCATAGCCCCTCGCTGGAGCTGGCTTAAATATCTCACCAGGGCTTGATATATATGGTCGAGGGTGGTATCCACCTGTTCCATCTTTTCAATGAAATGGGTTTCCCTCTGGGCCAGGGGCTGAAAAAGGCGGGGGAACATTTTTTCTTGGATAATAGAGGCCATCCTCAGGGTTTCCTTACGGGCGTTTTCCAGGGCTAGAGAGGGCACCTCCAAGGCTTCCGGATCCAAATATTTGGTTACTCCCTCCTCTTCGGGCCTGTCGGGCAGGATTTTTACCATCAATTTTCCCACCCAGGGGGTAAGGGGTAAAAATATCGCCATGTTGATAACGTTAAACAGGGTATGGGCATTTGCTACCTGGCGGGAAATATCGCTGGAGGTGAACTGGATCCAATGGGCATAGGGGGTCAAAAAAGGCAGGAATATCAATACCCCTCCCAGCTTAAAGAAGAAATGGGCCAGGGCTACCCTTTTAGCCTCCCGAGAGAAGCCCAAGCTGGATATCAGGGCGGTGGCGGTGGTGCCCAGGTTAGCTCCCAGCACCATGGCCAGGGCAGCCGTAAGGGGGATAAGCCCTTGGGAGGCCAGGTTCATGGCCAGCACCACCGTAGCGGCGCTGGCCTGGACTATGGCGGTGAAGAGGGCGGACACCACCGTCATGAGTCCCGGGTGTTGGATAAGGGGGATGAAATGGCTGGTTACCTGGGGGAGGTTTTTTAGAGGAGCAGTGGCACCTGCCATTACGCTGGCGCCGTAGAGGATAAAGCCCATCCCTATTAAAGCCTGCCCCACATAATGCCAGCGCAGCCTTTGGGCCAAAAGGTATGGGAAGAGACCCATCACCACCAGCCATAAAGCATAGTCGCTTATGTTAAAAGCCACCAACTGGGGAGTCAGGGTGGAGCCTATGGCGGCCCCCAGGACCACATTGAGGGCCTGCCCCATGCTCATCAGCCCGGTGCTGACAAAACCCACCAACAGGACGGTGGTGACGGTGCTGCTCTGTAAAAACAGGGTAACTATCAACCCCGCCAGCATGCCGCTTATGGGATGCCGGGTGACAGAGCCCAGGAATTGTTTTATCTGCCTGGCCCCAGCCCTCTGCAGGCCCTTGCTTATCATCTCTATTCCCAAAAGAAAAAGGGCCAGACCTCCAGCCATTCCCGTGAGGAGCGCAAAGGTCAAGCTACAAACCTCCCTTTAGCCATTCGGGCAGATCAAAGGAAGGGTCTTTAGGACGGCTTTTAAAGGCTCTGCGTTCCCCTGTCTCCCTGAAGATCACCATTTCCGCTATGTTGACGGCCCGATCCGCTATGCGTTCCAGGTACCTGGCCACCAACATCAAGTAGTAGGCTTGATCCACATATTCGGGTCCCCGTTTCATATACTGGATCAGTTCCTGATGGAGGTTTTTATAGAGGTTATCCACCGCCTCATCGGCATAGAATACTTCTTGGGCTGCTTCCTGATCCCGGTTTACCAGGGCTTCTAGGCTTTTTTTGAGCATGGCTTGGGCCATCTGGGCCATTTTAGGTATATCCACCGGGGGTTTAAAATAGGGGCCCAGCCGGGATAGATTGATGGCCACTTCGGCTATGTTTACCGCGTAGTCGCCTATCCTTTCCAGTTCTTTGCTCACCCTTAGGAGGGTGGCCAGGGTTTTGAGATCTTCCCGGGAAGGTTGCTGGAGGGATATGAGGTCCAAGATGGCTGTCTCCAGGTCATAGTCCCAGTTATCCACCACATCGTCCCTTTTGATCACCTCTTGGGCCAGGCTAGGATCCTGGGATTTTAGAGCCCGCAGGGCCAAATCCACTTGGTTCCCTACAAAATCCCCCATTTTCAGCAACTGCCTTTCCAATTCTAAAAGGGCCTGCTCATAGGCATTTAAAATCCGGGCCATAGCCCTCCCCCTCCTCGTTTCTCTCTGTGTCTCTATGTATTCTATATTATACACGCTAAACCCCGCTGGAGGGCTATAGAGGTTTCCCTTTCAAATATCTTTCTTCTATGAAGTCCGCCAAAAGAGACATATCGTCCCAGGAAAAGCGGGGAACAGGCAGCGGAGGGGCCTCGCCCACAACTGCTATCAGCTCTTCGGGCGGGCTGACGGAAGGGGCCTGCCTGCCGGGCAAAAAAACTTCTATTTTGGGATATTTTTCCCTTTTGTAGCCCTCGGTAATGATGAGGTCTACTGGCGAGAGGATCCTCTTTATCACTTCTTCCAGCTGCAGCTCGGCCTCCACCTTTTCTATAAGGGCCACCTTATAGGGGGAAGATATGAGGACCACGTCAGCCCCAGCCCGGGCGTGTAGCCAGGAATCCTTTCCGGGGTGATCTATTTCAAAATCGTGGGCGTCATGTTTTATGGTGGCCACTTTGTACCCCCGGCATTTCAGCTCAGGTACCAGCCTGGTTATAAGGTTGGTTTTACCAGAATTAGAAGGTCCCACCACAGAAATTATGGGAGGTTTATCCATATGTTTTTTCCCCTTCAGCCATTTTTTGGGCCTTTTTTAGATCTTCAGGGGTATTTATATTAAAGAAAATTTTTTCGAAATCCCAATGGCGATCCAGGGTTTCCACTTTTAAAAAAAAGACCTTCAAGTAGGGGAAAATCTCTTCCACCTTTATTCCCCCAGGGGTTCGGATCAAAAACGATTCCACCACCGGCAGGCACCCTTTGGTATACACGGCGTGGAGGGGCTGGAGCCTATCTCTGAAAGAAGGGATTAGGGCCTCGAAACCCCTGGACCTTTCCAGCAGGTAAAGGACAAACTCCTGATCTAAAAAGGGCATGTCGCAGGCCACTAAAAAATTATACCAGGTGGAGGAGTGGAAGAGGCCGGAGTGGATGCCGCTCAAGGGGCCCTTCCCGGGAACGAGGTCCGGTATCACCTTTACCCTCATATCTTTGTAGATTTCCACCTGGTTGCTGACGATCAAGATCTCTTGAAAGATCTCCCGCAGAACCCCGATTATATGCCCTATAAGGGGCCGCCCCTTTAGGGGCAGCAGAGCTTTGTTCTGCCCCATGCGGGTGCTCCTGCCCCCGGCCAAGACAATGGCAGTGGCCTCTTTCACGGCCGGCTCTCCAGGGAAAGCTCGGGCGATGGTGGCGTGAGCTGCCATCTTTCCGAGAAGGATATAAAAGCCTCGGCAGCGGGGCTCAAGGGTTGATTCCTCCTCACCAGATAGAGATCCCTCTTAAGGTTGACCCCTTCCAGGGGCACCACCGCCAGCCGGCCCAGCTTGGCGCTTTTTTCTGGGGCCCATTTGGTGACGAAGGAGATGCCCAATCCCGCTTCTACGGCGCTGATGATGGCTTCGGTGCTGCCCAGTTCCATGATTATCTGGTGGGGATCCAGGTGGAAACCCGCCTTCTGTAGCCGCTCCTCCAAGACCCTCCTGGTGCCGGATCCCGCCTCCCTCCAGATAAGGGGTTGGCCTTTCAGGTCTTCCACCGTTGCCCATCCCTTGAGGGCTAGGGGATGATGGGGAGGGGTTATGAGGACCAGTTCGTCCTCCACCAGCCGGCTGTAGTTCAGGCTCTTCTTCCTCCCCCTAACCCCCACCACCCCCAGGTCTATTTCGCCCCCTTGCAGTTTCCGTATGACCTCGTGGGAGTCGGTGATCTCCACCACCACCTCCACCTGGGGGTGTTCGGAACGGAAGGCCCCTATCAGCCGAGGCAGTATATACTGTCCAGGGGTGGTGCTGGCTCCTAAGATCAATTTGCCCTTCACCAGCCTTAACAACTCCGCCAGCTCCTTCTGGGCCTGCTCCAGGTGGCGGATAATGGCCTTGGCATGGCGATAGCAGATCTCTCCGGCGGCCGTGAGTCTGACTTCCCTTCCCCGACGCTCCAGAAGCCGGAGCCCATAGAACTCCTCCAGGGCCCGCAGTTGCTTGCTCACCCCTGGCTGGGTGAGATAGAGGGACTCGGCAGCGGCGGAGAGGGTGCCCTTTTCCACTGTGGTTACAAAGGTCAGGAGGTAATTCACATTCATGGCCATCCACCCTTCGGGATTTATTATACAATATTGTTATAGTCATCTATTTTGGGACTGCTATAACTCAAAATCATAATCGACTTGCGAGATAAATATACCGCAAATTTTGTCTTAGCGTCAAGAGTTTTGTCCATGGGATGCCCGCGGAAAAACCCGCTTTTGGAAAGGCGGGAGGTCCTTGACATGGGTAGGGGAAAGGTACTATAATAAATTTGCATGCGCGGCGGTGGCGGAACTGGCAGACGCGTACGTTTGAGGGGCGTATGGGGTAACCCGTGTGGGTTCAAGTCCCACCCGCCGCACCAGAGGGCAGAGGGAGAAGGTATCCTTCTCCCTTTTATTATTTTTAGAAAGCGTATAAAAGGGCTGCCATAAGGGCACAGTTCTATTAAAGAGGCTTTAGATCGAGGAGGGATCAGGATGGCTTTAGAGGGATGGGAGGAATGGTAAGGAAACCCTGTCCCAGGCTGTCAATGTGGGCAATATGCTGGGATTGGGAGAAGAGGAGATCCGTTCTATAGCCTGCCGTTTAGGGGATTTCCTGGCTCAAAATGTTAATCCCACCCACGGGGAGCACAGGGTGCTGAAGGAGTTATGGCAGGTGGCCGATTCCAGGGAAAAGGAGATGCTGGCGGGTCTGGTGACCAAATTGGTAAGCAATGGCAGAAGATAAACTAAAAGGGAAGCTTTAGCTCCCCTTCTAGATCTCCTTTATGGCGTTGACGGGACAGGATTCCATGGCTTCTTTTACACAGCTTTCCAGTTCAGCGGGCACCTCTTCTACCTTGGCGTGGGAAAGACCCTGGCCATTCCAATCGAAAACCTCGGGGCACAGATCGATACAGACTCCGCAGGCGATGCAGAGATCCTGATCCACTTTTACCTTCATGTTTTAACCTCCTCGAAGAATTTTTTATTATTATACCCCCCGAAAGATATCACACCAGGGAATTGCTTTCTCTGGTCCGGGGAGTTTTTACCCAAGTCTGGGGCTGACGGTTCAACACCTTGAGGATGGAGGCAGCGGTAAAGGGAAATGGGAGGAAGAAGCTTGAAACAGGTAAGGTGAGGAGCTGAAGGGCCCCCTCCAAGCGTTTCCATAACCCGACCGGCTCCATTAAAGGGCTGAAGTGCATATAGGCATAGAAGGTAAAGGCGAAATATACCAGGATCAGGTAATACAGCTTCTGCCGCAGGCCTATAGGCAGAATAGAGGTATCCAGGTAGCCGTTTAGGCTCAGGAAAAGGAAAAATATGGGTACAAACACGGCGCATTGGTACAGAAGCCATTCTCCCTGTCCCTTCCAGTGGAGGTTTTTGAGGATGGGTCCCAATTTCTCCCAAGAATACTGGTAGGCAAAGCGGAATTTTTCGCACACCTGTAGATGTCCGCTGCCCCAGCGCAACCTCTGCCGGAAATAGGCCCGGTACGTGGCCGGGGTCTGTTCTGTGCTATAGTAAGGAAAATATTCGGCCCAAACTCCGGTCTCTAAATAGGCCCTCACCCCCAATTCCAGATCTTCGGTGAGGGATTTATGGTCATATCCCCTTATCTTTTCTATCAGAGTTCGGGATATGAAGAGGTTGGTCCCCCCAACAAAGGGGAGCTTTTTCATGAGCACGGGCAAATAGATCTCGTGGGACAAGGCTTGATAGATGGCGGCGATTTTACATATGGGCCCCAATTTATAGAAATTCCTTACCTGGAACACGGGTCCCTGCCATATCCGTTCCCGCGGATCCTGAAGCCATGACCAGGCAATGTACAACAGAACGTCCTTCTCAGGATGGCTTTCCGCATCATAGAAGCCACAGATGGTGGTCCGGGGATCCACGAACTCTAGGCCGTAGTTCAAGGCCCGACCTTTGGTGGAAGGCACCCAATGGCCTTTTTTTCTAATGCCCCGGTACCGGCCGTCGAAATCGTAGGGGACAGTACAGTGTTTCAACTGGGGGACCCCTTTTCTTTTCCGAAACTCCTTTATTTTGCTCTCCACCACTTCCATAGTGGTGGGTCCCTGGTGATCTCCCGCATCTTTAGCCAGAGCCTCTTTCTCATCGGTGATCACCAGGATCTCGTAGCGCTCTTTGGGGTAGTTTAAAGAGGCCAGGTGCTCAATAGTGTTGGCGATAACTTCGGCTTCATTTCTGGCCGGCACCAAGATGCTGAAGAAGGGCAGTTCCGATTTTTTTTCCCGGGCCAGGGAAATAACCTTATCCCTGGTCAAGTTTAGCCTTTTCCTTTTTCTCCAGTAAAATCGATAGGAATAGGCCATCCAGAAAAAATACCTGACGAACAGGCAGAAGAAAAATATATAAAAGCTCACCGCCAGCAGGTATAACGCCTGGCCTGCGTTTATGATTTCCCAGTCCACGGTTATCTTCTCCCCCTCAGGGCAGTCTACAGTCCATTTATGGTTTTGGCTGAAAACCATTATACCATTTGCGATCCCCTTTAACCAGCATAAACCTGTTGTCTTTCTCTTATTTAGTCCCCTTCCCTGCCCCTATATTCCCCGGAATATTGACAGGGGCCTCTAAATCGTATATAATGCTAATTGCAATCGGGCGGAAATAGCTCAGCGGTAGAGCACCACCTTGCCAAGGTGGGGGTCGCGGGTTCAAATCCCGTTTTCCGCTCCATATAGGGCGCGGTGGCGAAGAGGCTAACGCTGCGGTCTGCAAAACCGCGATTCGCCGGTTCGAATCCGGCCCGCGCCTCCAGGGAAGGGGAAGGCTGGCAGCCTTCCCCGACTTTTTAATTTTTATAAATAATACCTGGGTCCAGAAGTTGACATGTTCGTAGGTTATTGTTAGTATAGAGATAACACAAATAGCTTAGAGAAATGGGGGGGCCAGCCTTGGGCAATAGCTGTTGGATGCCCATTGAGGTGCTGGTGAGGGGGGAAGGGTGGGTATCCTAT
Source organism: Neomoorella mulderi (assembly GCA_011375465.1). Lineage (GTDB taxonomy): Bacteria > Bacillota > DSM-521 > Neomoorellales > Neomoorellaceae > SpSt-1133. The sequence goes on along the minus strand of DRZV01000088.1, from coordinate 5,495 downwards.
CTGGAGGTGGATTCGGCAAGAGGGGGAAGGGCTTGTGTCCGCTTAAAAAATTGTGACGAGGTGAGAAGGGAGGTTCCCTGGGAAGGCAATCTATATGTCCTTCTCACCTGCCGGGCCATGACCGCGGCCCTTTCCAGCTTGGGTAAAGGGCAGGGATGTCTTGATATGCAGATAGATTACTCCCACCCGATAAGGGAGGAAGGCGAAGTGGTGGGAACTGCCACTGTCATATACTGCGGCGAGAGGGTGGCGGTACTGGGGGCTAAAGTGAATATCTCAGGACAGACTGTGGCCTGGGCTGGGGGTATTTACTACGAGACATAGACCTTGAAGAGCGGGATTTATATGTGCTATAATTAGAATACCTTGCGAGAGTGGCGGAACAGGCAGACGCCCGGGACTTAAAATCCCGTGGGCCTCCGGGCCCGTGCGGGTTCGACTCCCGCCTCTCGCACCATGGGTTTAGCCTCCTCAAGAACCTCGTGGTTCTGAGGAGGCTGTTTTTATGGGTAAAATGGGTAAATAAAAACCCCCTGAAAATGGCCAGATAGTTTTCTGGTTCTTTCATCTTTTGTGGCTGGTCTTAAGGCTCCAGGTCGTCCCGGCCGGGGTCTTTCGCCCCGGCTTTTTACGGCGGCCCCGGGGTCAGGTCCGGGGCTGTGAGGGTTAGGTCAGCTCGGTCTTGAGCCAGCTTGAGCCCGCTTTAGGTGGGGTTGAGGCGGTGAGGTCTCGGGTTCCAGGAAATTTTCTCCCCGGCGATGCTGCTGAGGTTGTAAAGGCCCCACCGCTAATCTACGGCAAAGTCCCCCATTCCAGGCCAGGGACCATTATGTCCTGGGGAAGGAGCCTCTGTTTTAGGGCCAGAGATATGGGGCTGAAGAGTTTCTCGATCAGCTCAGTTATGGAAGGTAGGGGCAATCCCCAATTTTCCTGGGCAATTATCAAAAGGCTCAGCACCATCAACACCGAGAAGGCCGCCAGTTCCCTGTAGAGGCGCCTTTTTATCAACCTGGGCACCTCTACGGCCATTACCAGGCCCATGCCCAGGAGGGCCAGGATCACACCGGGAGACATATTTTCCCCCTCCTCCCTTGTTGTGGGCTTAGGCTTTTGAGGTGCATATTCACTTCCTGGTAATCCAGGGATCCAGGAAGGGCGGCTCGCCGCTCATGCCCTTCCTCTGGATGATCCCTTTGGCTTCCACCTTCACTTCTACCTCAGGTATTATTTCCCGCCACTGTTTTTTTATTTTTTTCCATTCTTTAGGGGAGGTGCGGCGCAGGAGCTCCCCGAACCCGAAGGGATCGCACCTTAGCTCCTGGGCCTTCGCCACTGCAGCCCTTACCTCTGAAGAGATGGCCTCGCCCATGAGCTTTTCCAGTTCTTCTTTGATCTGGGGGTCACATACGTCTATAGGGCCTTCTGCTTCGGTGATATTGCCTACGGCTTCGATCTTGATTTCCACGGTGTACTTGTTATCTTTCACGTCCAGCTCGGTTTTTCCCCGGCTGCGGCTTATGTCCAAGCTCACCAGAGCGGAAGTGGGGGGATGGCGGAGCACCAGCTGTCTCCCCCCTTTACTTTGTTTAAAACCCATAAAAGCCCCCGGGTTTCCCTCTCATCCAGACATCCCACCATGCGGAACTTCTGGAAGAGGGCGGTTCCCTTCAGCTTCAGCTTCACCTCGGGTCCCTGCTCCCTTTCAGCCCCTTCTATTGGGGGGCTGCTTTTTTCCGGTTCAGCCATGACCAGGGCAGCGAAGGGGTCCTGCCCCTCTGAGGTAAGCATTTCTAGAAAAAGATATAAAGGGACCTGGGGAAACCTGTAAGTTAGGTGTTGCCACCCAGAGATTTCGTCTATCCTCATGGCGGGGAGAGGTGCCTGGGTATTGGGTATGGATAGGAGCCGGGCCGGATCTTCAGGGGTAACATATATGTTGACCAGGCCGGGGCGCATATCCACACATCGCTTGAGAAAGTCCACGGCATCGGTGAGGCCTTCCCGGGCCATATTTTCGCTGAAAATGATGGAGCGGCAGTGGGCCAGGAACGGTTCCCGGGATACTTCCAGGGACATGCCGGCGCACAGCTTCGCAGAAGGTGGCTCCTTTGCCTTCAAAGTTGCCGAAGGGCTTGCTCTCTATGCTGGCTCCAGGGGTCACCATACCCCTAAGGCCCCCTCCTATGACCCGGGGGTTGGGGATCTGCCCTATTACCCGGATATCCCCCTGGGGGGTTTTATCCACTGCCAGGGCCAGGATGTATCCCCTTTCCTCCACCTCCCGGAGATCCCAGCAGGCTGGCAGGCCCAGGAGCAGGAAGAGGCAGAGGGTGAAGAGAAGGCGCTTCATTTCATTTCCTCCCTGGTCTTTTTTTACTTCCCGGTCGGGGTGCCAGCCCTGGGACTTGCCGCCGGCGGTTAAAAGGGCTCAGTTCTGCCGGCCGCTCCTCCATAGCCCATATGGGTAGGCGGATGAAGGCATCCTTCCAATTTCCCGGGTGGAAGGGGGTCAGCCCTGCCAGATAGGGCAGGCCAAAGGTGCGGAGGGTGGCCAGGTGGATGACTATGGCCAGCACCCCGGCAGTTATGCCGAAAAGCCCCAGAACCCCCCAAAAAGGAGTATGGGAAAGCGGAGCACCCGGATGGAGGTGGCCAGGGCAAAGGAGGGAGATATAAAGGAAGTGATGCCGGTCATGGCCACCACTATGACCATCTGGGGAGAAACTATGCCCGCAGTCACCGCCGCCTCCCCTATGACCAGGGCCCCCACTATGCTCACCGCTTGACCCACCGCTCTGGGCAGGCGCACCCCCGCCTCCCTCAGTATCTCAAAAGAAACCTCCATCAGGAGGGCCTCCACTATATTGGGGAAGGGCACCGCTTCGCTGGAGCTGGCTATGTCGAGGAGTAGCCGCAGGGGTATCATCTCCTGATGATAGCTCACTATGGCTACATAGACCCCGGGAAGCAGGAGAGATACCGCCAGGGCTCCCCATCTCATGAGCCGGATGAAGCTGGAAAGGAAGGTGTGATGGTAGAAGTCCTCGGAGCTCTGCACGTGGGAGATCAACTCCCCGGGTACTATCAGGGCGAAGGGGGTGTTCTCGGTAAAAATGGCCACCCGCCCTTCTAACAGACCCCCTATAACCCGGTCGGGCCTTTCGGTGGCCAGTATCTGGGGGAAGGGGGACAGGGGGTCGTCCCGGATAAGCTCTTCCAGGTAGTTGGATTCCAGGATGGCGTCCATATCTATACGCTGGAGCCTCTTCCTGACCTCCTCCACCAGCTGGGGAGAGGCCAGACCTTTTATATAAGCCACAATTATTTTCGCTTGATTGACCCGGCCTAAGATAAATCTTTCTAAAGCCAGATTGGGGGTTTTGAGGCCCCGGCGGAGTAGGCTTATGGTGGTATCCAGGCACTCGGTAAACCCTTCCTGGGGTCCCTGGATCACCGCCTCGGTCATGGGCTCTTCCGGCGTCCGGCTTTTGTAACCCACGATCTTCAGGGCTGCTCCCTGCCGTTCCCCTTGGATCAGGAGGCAGGCTGCCCCCTGTAAGATTTGATCCAGCAGCTGGTGCATATCGGTGCACTGCTTCACATTGTCCAGTGGTATCAGGCAGCATATTATGTCCTTCAGGAGGCTTCCCCTGGAGGGGGGAAGCCTCCTGGGGTTGTACATCAGGGGTTTGATCAAGTTTTTTCGTTGAGGAGGCTTTTATCCACCATCCCCTCCAGGAAGAGCACGGCTGCCTCCACATCCAGGGAGCCTATGATAAAGCGCCTCACCACCAGGTCAGGGGCTTCCCCCAGGATTTTTTTGACCCTTTCCACGTTTTCATCCAGGGAGGGGGAGAAGGGGAGGTTCGCCAGTTCCTTTTGGGTAAAGTAAACGGGCCGGGGGTAAGGGGATTCTTCTTTTTGGCCCTTTCGGGCCAGATCCACCAGGCTCAGGAGTTTCATAAAGGGCTTTTTCCACATGGGAAATCCTCCCTATCTGGGTTTGAACCCCTTTAAATGGGCTACAAGGAGAAGAATCAGGGTTAAAAAGAAATTTATCGATAAGGTGCTCAGGGGGAAGACCTCTTCGGAAAATTTAAAGAGGTCCACTATGCTCTTCCAATTGTACCGGGCCAGGGCCATGAGCAGGATCATGGAAGGGATGATGATGGGGCGGAAATCCATCAAATTGCACCATTGGGATAGACATAGGACCCCAGCGAAGAAGAAGGCGGTTATTTTGAGCAGCATGGCCGCCACCCAGAAGACCATGAAGAGGGCGTCCTGCCGCTCTATTATGGGCAGGGAAGTTATCTTTATCAGGCGGGCCAGGGAGAAGGTGGGGAACAGACAGGAGGCGGTTTCAGTAGCCCCGGCTATACCTACGCACCACACAGTGACCAGCTCCAAGTTTAGAAATAAGATCAAGAGGCTGTAAAAGCTGGCGGGCAATACCTTTTCTTTTTCTTTTATGTAGGGATAGAGGACCAGGACGACGGCGGTTTCGCAAAACCATCCCCAGGGGGTATAACCCCCAAAAACACTGGTCCCCAGCCATTTTCTAAAATAGGCATAAATCGGGACAAGCTTATATCCTTAAGGGAAAGAAGGGCTATCAGGATGAGCAAAAACAGGGGAGCTATAATAATCAGGGAATTGACCCTGCATATCACTTCTAAATCCTCCGTAGGAGGAGTAGACCGCCAGGAAGCCTAAGATCAATATGAACACGATGGAGGGGGTGCGGGGCATATAGGCGGAGCCCATCAGAGTGGCGAATTCCTGGAGCACGTAATAGCTCACATAAAAGAAATAAAAGCAATAGAGGAGCCCCACTATTTTGCCCAAAGGCCATCCCAGGATGTCGGGTGCGTATTGGATCAGGGTTTTATGGGGGAAGCGCTGGGCCAAGCTGGTGACGGCCCAGACGTTGACCATCCCCCTAACAGGGCCAGGATAACGGATATCCAGGCGTCCTGACGGGCGAATTTTGTGGTGATGGAGGGGACGAAGAGAAGAGCTGTTCCCAGCACTATACTTACCTGATAGATCATGGCCTGATGGACGGAGATCTGGATCTTCCCTCTCATGGCGTTCCCTCAGTCCCCTTTCCTACTTCTGACCCAGATCCCTCTGGGTTATGCAAAAGGCCTCCGCTTTAAAGCGGAGGCCTTTCAAAGGGACTACTGCTTTTTGCCTTGGGCCCGGGCAAATACCCTGTACTGGGGTTCCTGGCTTTCCAGATAGCCTATTACAATATCGTCAAGTTGGTTTACATAACCGCTAAACTGGGCTTTGGCGTTTTGGTCCTGCGTTTCCAAGGCATAGGTCTTCAAGTCCGCCAGAACCCCTTCCAGGTTGGCGAGGGCCTAGTGCATCTTGTTTCCCACGGTCATAAAGAGCCCCCCTTAAGCAGTTCAGTCCCTGTCCGCTTTATATTTTGGCCCGAGGAGCAGATTATATGTTGGGAATTTTTTCCTTGAAGGGAAACATGT
>DRZV01000087.1 GCA_011375465.1 Neomoorella mulderi | reverse complement strand
GGTCATAGGTAACCGGGACCAACGGCAAGACCACAGTGGCCAATCTCCTGGCCAGGATTTTGCGAGCTGCTGGCCTAAAGGTGGTGCATAACCAGGAAGGGACCAATCTCCCGGCGGGCCTGGCCTCCACCCTTGTCAGCCAAAAAGGGGATTGGGCCCTGTTGGAAGTGGACGAGGGCACTCTGAAAACTCTAGCCAGGTTCTATCCCTCTATAGATATGGTGCTGATCACCAATCTAGCCCGGGATCAGACGGATCGCTATCCAGAGTTGAGCGGCCTGGCCGAAGAGATAAAGGACTCCCTGGACAATCCCCAAACCCGAGTTTATTTTAAATAGGGACGATCCTTACCTGGCCCTGGATAGGCCAGCACAAACCCCTGGTACGCTTCTTCGGCCTGGAGGGGGAGGGAACAGAGGAGGGAATCTCCCCCCTGCCCTTCCTGCGGTCACCCCCTGCTCTTCACCCACCGCCATTATAGCCATCTGGGAAGCTATTCCTGCCCCTCGTGCTCTTTTGCCCATCCCCTCTGTTCCTATCGGGCCAAGATGGAAGATGGTCCCTATGGCGGCCTTAAAATAAAATCGGTCCACCCCCAGGGCCAGCTGGTCCTGGAGAGCCCCATCCCAGGGATCTACAACGCCTACAACATCCTGGCAGCCGTCAACGCCGCATTGGAGCTGGGCATTACCCCTGGCCCCATCATCAAGGCTGTGGCCAGTTTCCTCCCCCGAGAAGGCAGAAGGGAGACCTTTTATTACCAGGATAAAACTGTAACCATTGTCCTGGTAAAAAATCCTGACAGCTTTAACGTAGCCCTTAAAAGCCTCATTCCCCAGAGGGGCCGGGCCCGGTATATAATGGCCCTCAACGACCTCCCTGCCGACGGGCGAGATATTTCCTGGATATGGGAGGCAGATTTGGATCCCCTTATGCATAGGGCCATTCCGCCCGTGATATGTAGTGGGCTCCGGGGAGGGGAGGTTGCCCTGTATCTCAAGTACTGCGGATTAAAGGAGGAGGATATCACCCTAGTCCCTTTAGGAAAGGGGTTAGATCTGCTCCTTTCCCCTTCTTATCCCGGGGGAAGAAAGCTACATCATATGCAATTATACTGGGCTCAAAAAGTTAAGGCGTCTTCTGCTGGAAAGGGGAGCGGTTCATGGAATTATACCTGGCCCATCTCTTCCCAGAACTGCAGGCCTGTAATGGGGATAAAGGCAATATCCTTATCTTGCAGAAAGGGGCCCAATGGAGAAATATAGAGGTAAAAGTGGAAACCCTATCCTGGGATCAGCCTCCCAGGAGATTGACAGGCCACGACCTCATTTTCTGGGGAAGCAGCCTTCAACTGGTTATCCCCCTTCTGGAGAATCTCCTTTTCTCCTGGGCTCCCTCCTTAAAGGAAGCGGTGGAAAAAAATAAAGCCCTTATAGCCATAGGCACTGCTTACCAGCTTCTGGGGGAATCCTATTATACCCCTCAAGGAGAAGAACGCCCAGGCATAGGGGGCTTTAAGGCCCATACTGTACCAGGACCTCGTCGGCTGGTGGGGCCCATAGCGGTAAAGGTTCCGGGCCTGGATCCCCCTCTGCCGGTGGTGGGCTTTGAAAATCACCAGGGATGGACCTATCTCAAGGGAAGCCCTCCTTTGGGGGAGGTCATTTACGGCCATGGGAATAACTCCCAGGACAAAACCGAAGGGGCCCGCCATGGCAAGGCATGGGGAACTTACCTCCACGGGCCCCTTTTGAGCAAAAATCCCCACTTGGCCGATTTCCTGCTGAAACAGGCTCTGGAAGAGAAATATCCGGGATTAGAGCTTTCTCCCCTGGATGACAAACTGGAACTGGAGATAAACCGGAATATCTTCCGACGGTTCCTTCCCCGAGGGCACCGGTAACTTCATAAAGACCCGGCCAGCCTATCTATGAGCCGGAAAAGCGAGGCCGCTGCCTCGGCCCTGGTGAGGGGTTGGGCTGGCCTTAAGGTGCCGTCGGGATAGCCGGAGACAAGGCCGGTTTTGGCCGCCCGGAACACTTCCTGCCGGGCCCAGGGGGGGATGGATTCCTGGTCAGAGAAGTTCAAGACCGTCTCCCCCTGGAGATTCAGCTTTGAGGCTATGCGTCCCAGGATCACCGCCATCTCCAACCGGGTTACCGGCTGTTCCGCCCTGAAGGCTACCCCTCCGTTACGGGGATAGCCCTTGATCAGCCCCATTTGATAACAAGCTGCTGCCGCCCCCCTAGCCCAGGCGGGTATCTCCCCGCTATCTCTAAAGGGAGCGGCTTCCCCCGGTGGGAGGTTTAAGACCCGCTGGAGAAGGGAGGCCACCTCCGCCCGGGTCAGGATTTTCTCGGGTTTAAAGGTTCCATCGGGATAGCCCGATACCATACCCTTCCTGGCCATCCTCTCCACTGCCGGTTCAGCCCAATGGCCCTCCATATCCTTAAAGTAAGGCTTAGGGACGGGGTTGACCATGGCCCGGGCCTCCTTGTTCCCCAACCTCACTTTTATCTCTAGATTTTTGGTGGGCTGCAAGAGGGTCAGGGCCCTCCTATTCGCTTCCCATTTGATGCCCTCACCTTTGATGCCCTCACCCCTGATTTCCCACTGATAAAGGGAAGGATCCACCTCCAGAGGCCCCAATTTATCCCAGGCCTTCACGTTGAACACCTGCTCTTCCCCCGGGGAAAGGTGCACTTCAACGGGGCTTATCTCCAACCCCTCCACCTCTTCCACCACTATAACTTTGGCCCTGGCCTGGGCTTCCCCCTTGGCTGCTATTATCTCCACTTCCCCTGGACCCTGGGACTTAAAGCTTCCTGGAGAAAGGAAAGACCCCTTCCCCGAGGCGCTCCAGGAGACTTCCTGGGGATCTAGCGAAAGGGGGTTATAGTACTCGTCCTGGGCTTTTAATTTAAAGTCTATCCGGGTTCCAAGGAAAACCCTCACCTCAGAAGGGATTATGTAGAGATATTTCAGCCGTCCAGGAGGAGCTGTATTGAAAAAGGCCAAGCTGTTGGCCGTCGGCCGCTCCTTTCCGTCTGAAGGCCGGTTCAGAACGGTTAAATGAAAGTCCCCCGGCAGCCTGCCCGCCAATACAGAAGAACCTCCTCCGTCCAGGTTCAAGGCGGTTACCACCCCCCGGGACTGGAGGTACTGGGCCAGTTCGTAAAGGGTCATGCCCTGGCTATATGAAGGCTGGCGGCCGTCCACCACCACCACTTCCAGGGTCCCGTCCCGCCGCAGACCTATGGCAGTGCGGGGATGGCGGAGGCTCACCAGGGGATCCGGACTGCCTGGAGGCAGCGCCATCTTCCCCTCCTGGAGTATCAGCTCACGCCCCCCGATGGCCTCCACCACCTGGTTCCACTGGGGATCGGTGAACCCCAAAGATATCTCCACCCATTCCCCCACCTGGAGCTGTTCCAGGAATTTCTGGGCTTCTCCGTGTCCCGACAGCACCGCTCCCCCCCGGGGGATGGAAGCATTCCCCTGGCCTGAGATCTTCTCCCGCACCTTTCCTTTATAGATGCGGCCTGCCCTCAAGGGGAAGTCCATGCCTTCCAGCACCACCTCAGTTCCGTAGGGGTTGGTCTGGGTGCTGCCCCCGAAGGCCGGGGTATAGAGGATCAGCATGTTTTCCCCCCTCTCCCGGTTTATATGGGAAAGGGGGTAGCTCCTATCCCCACAAGTAACCCTCCCTTCCAGGAGGGGGTAACCGAAGATCACCTTCCGGTCCGAAGTGATCCCCATGGCCGGGAACCCCTGGGGGCTTATTAAAATCTCCCCGCCCCTTATCTGGAGCCCTATGGGCAAGTAAGGGGGGCAGGTGCTGTAAAAATCTCCATTGGCCGCAGCCACCGCCCGCTTCCCTTCTGCCGCTTTCCTCTGGGCTGCCTGGCTGGGCCTTTCCAGCCCCCGGTACAGGTTATCGCCTCCCAGCACCGTTTCCATCAGGGTATAAGGGTCCTGGAGGTTTATGGTCAAAATGCTCAGGGCGTGCTGCCGATCCCCAGTCCTCACCCGGTAGGCAGAATAGGTTATGCCTGTGGATAGGGGGATATTTTCCTTGTCCACCACGATTTCCCAGGAAAAGGCCTCCACCGGGAGGCAGAAGAGGAAGAAGAGGATCAGGAAGAGTCCCGTCAGCCTTTTTCCGCAAGCCCTCATGTCTATACCTCCTCAAGCTTTGACCAGCACAGGGGTGAAATCCACATAATCGGCGGCCACCAGATGAAACTCTATACCCCAATGGTTTCCCACCAGGGCCTTCACCTGGTCGGGCCCGTGCAGGTGCCCGTAATAGCATTTTTTTACCCCGTATCCCTCCATCAAGTCTATAAATCCGCTCTTATTCCCCGGAAGGGCCGGCGGATAGTGCATCATCACCAGGATGGGTTCCTCCTGTCTGATCTTCAGGAGGGATTCCAGGGCCATCTCCAGGCGCAGGAGTTCCCGGCGGTAAACCTTACCATCCGCTTCTTCCTGAAACTGGGGATGTCCGGGCAGAATCCATCCCCTGGTACCGCAGACCGCCACCCCTTCCAGGATTTCCGGCTGGAGGAACTTTATATTCCCATCTATAAAGCCCGCCATTTTCATCTTGCGCTCCGTGGCCCACCAGTAGTCGTGATTGCCCTTGAGGATCCTCTTCTTTCCGGGCAGTGACTTGAGCAATTTAAAGTGGGGCTCCGCTTCCTCCAAACGCATGGCCCAGCTTATGTCTCCTAGGACAAAGACCGTATCTTCGGGGTCCACCACCCGGCACCAGTTTTCCACGATTTTCTCCTCATGATTCTCCCACTGGGGACCGAACACGGACATGTCCCGGCCCAGATGGAGATCGGCTATGGCGTAAAGGGCCAATTTACATCCCGCCACCCTTGAGGATTTCTATTTTATCCACCAGGGTTTGGGCCACCTCCTGGGTAGAAGCCCTGCCCCCCAGATCAGGGGTGAGGACCCTTCCCTCTTCCAGGAGCATCCATACAGCCTTCTCCACCATTTGGGCAGCTTCCGCTAAACCCAGGTGTTCCAGCAGCATGGCTCCTGAAAGGACGGTGGCCAGGGGATTGGCCCTGTTTTTCCCGGCAATATCGGGAGCGCTGCCGTGGACCGGTTCAAAAATGGCCGCTCCCTCACCTATATTGGCCCCAGGGGCCAGACCCAGACCCCCCACCAGCCCAGCGCACAGATCCGAAAGGATATCGCCGTAGAGGTTGGGCAATACCAGCACCTGATATTCCTGGGGCCTCATGACCAGCTGCATGGCCAGGTTGTCCACGATCTTATCGTCAGCCTGGACATCGGGATATTCCCGGGCCACCTCGTAAAAGGTGCGCAGGAAAAGGCCGTCCGTCAGCTTCATTATGTTGGCTTTATGCCCCGCCGTCACCCGGCGGCGCCCCTTTCTCCGGGCGTATTCAAAGGCGGCTCTGGCTATGCGGGCTGAGGCTCTGCGGGTGATTATTTTTATGCTCTCTGCCGCCTCTTCTCCCACCATGTGCTCTATGCCTGCATACAAGTCCTCGGTGTTCTCCCTGAAGATGACCAGATCCACCCCCTGATGGAGGGCGGGGGCATTGGGATAAGTGCGGAAAGGCCTTACATTGGCGTATAGGTCCAGCTCCTGGCGCAGGGCCACGTTTATACTCCTGAATCCCGTGCCCACCGGGGTGGTTATGGGGCCTTTCAGGGCTACCCGGTTTTCCCTGATGGACTCCAGGGTATCGGGGGGAAGGAGTTCACCGCATTCTTTTAAAGCGGCCTCCCCCGCCTTCTTGATCTCCCATTCTATAGGGGCACCAGTGGCTTCCAGGACTCTTCGGGCAGCGGAGGTAACCTCTGGACCAATACCGTCTCCGGGGATCAAGGTGACTCTAAAGGGCAATTGCTTTCCCCCTCTCTGCGGTTTTCCTAGAAGATTATAGCCTTTTCCCTGAAGGGGGACAAGGAATAAGGCCCCTTGATGCCGTCCGGTTCAAGTAAAACATCAAGGGAATAACGATGTGCTCTATAAAGTAAAAAGGGCCTTTAGAGACGGCCTGATCAACCCCCATCTGGACATCCCCTTACGGCAAGGGCAATCCAAAGGCCCCAATCCCCTGCTGTACCACCGGCTGCCCTCCTCGCCCTCCATGCCCCCCAGGTTTTCCGCCTCCTATCCTAAACCTCGGCCAGAAGGGGGACACATACTTCCCGGCTTATCCGGGGGCAAAAAGGGCCCCTATCTCCCCGAGGAGATACCTTTAAATGGGACCCGGGAGCTGGGCCTGATGATAAAGAAACTGGCCTCCGCTCTCTCCCGCCATAAGAAGAAAAAGGGCCAGGGAAAGTTCCTGGTGGACGTGCGGTCCAGCATCAGGGCCAGCCTGAGCTCTGGAGGTAAAATTTTCAAGCTAGGATGGAGGGGAAGGAAAGTCAGGGCAGGTAGGGTACTGTTGTTGCTGGACACCTCCGCTTCCATGATGCCCAGCGCCACCCTGTTGTTGCAGGTTTTGCACGCCCTGAAGGAGCAGCTGCCCCAGTTGGAAGTTTTCATTTTCGGCACGGAAATAAACCGCGCCACCCCCTATTTGCCCTTACCCTTCGAAGATCTTCTGGAAGCCTTACGGCACCTTCCCCAGTGGAACTATGGCGGCACTGAGCTCCGTACCCCTTTAAGACAGCTGCAGCAGGAATACGGCCATCTCCTTAATTCCCGCACCACCATGCTCCTCCTCAGCGACTGTCTGTTCTTCGAAAAGGGTCTGGCTGCGCCCCTTTTACAGGACATCCGCAAAAAAGTAAAAAAGGCCTATCTCTTAAACCCCGATCCCAGGGCCAAAGACCCCAGCCTTGTCTACTACCAAAATTGTATAGAGAGCTTTGCCCAGGCTGTGGATAAAATATGGTTTACCGAAGATGTGGAAGAGATGGTGGAGAGCTTGCGGCACGTCCTGATTTAATCAACCCTTTTCAGGACCACTATGGGGGTCTGCTCATCCTCGTTGCCGAAGGGATTGGCCTTAAGGGCTTTCTCAACCGCAGGGATCAAGCGCAAATTGGTGATGGCCAGGATATCCACGCAGCCCATGTCGTTCACGTCCGCTATGGCGGCATCCACGCCAGTGGCGCCCTTAATGGATCTCACCACTTCTTCCGGCTTCTTGGGGCCCAAAATTATGTGCCTTTCATAGGGATACATGGTGCCGGCAATGTCGTCGATTTGAGCCAGCTCCCTGCCTGCCACTATATAAAACCAGCCCCTTTTCCTGAGAAGCTTTCCCACCGCTGCTGCCGCACACCCGGCCAGTATCCGGGGCACCCCCACCTCCTCTATGGCCAGCTGCATGGCTGGAGGAGTAGCCAAACTGCCGTCCTTCCCGGGAAACCTGGACAGGAAACGGGCCAGCCATCCCGGACGAATCTTTTCCGGCAGGATGGCCCTCCCCTGGCTTATGGCCACCACCGTCTCCGCCAGGCAGATAACATCCCCCGAAACCGCTATACCCTCGGTGTATTTCTGGGCTATTTCAACTATATCCTCCCCTTCCCTGATGACGTGGGTGCGGACGGGAAGGGGGGCGAAGGATATGGGCCCGGAGGCTGGCGAACGTAAAGGCAAGGAGACAGGCTTATTCAACAACTCCACCCTCCTTAAAGTGCTCTTTTATGGCTGTCAAGGTGGCCAGTGCCACCTTTTGATGGAAATAGGGGTTGCGCAGCATACCCTCCTCCACCCAGTTGGTAATGGTGGCTGGCTCCAGCCGCAGGGCCGTCAAGTTGCCCAGTCCAGCCAGCTCAGCATCGGGAGCCATTTCCCGGAAAGGCGTTTTCACCTTGCGGATGATTCTCTCAAGAACCCTCTGGGCCAGTTCCCGGTTTCCCGGAGATCGGGGGTTATACAAGACCCGGGTTCCCCTTACCGCCGGATCGTTATCTCCATAATAGTGCAAGCTCAGAAAGCAGACGGCTTCTCGGGTTACAGCGCTCCTCTTCTCCCAAGGAGGGTTTTCCTCTGGCCCCCTGGTCCATTCTACCCGGGCCCCCAAATTTTCTAGGATTTTGGCAAAGGCCATGGCAGTGCGCCAAGCCATGTCCCTTTCCCACAGATTTACCGGCCCCCGCCACCCGCCGTCTCCTCCTCCATGGCCGGGATCCAGCACTATTATTTTGTCCCTGTAGAAGCGCTGCAGGGGATAGCGGGGAAATTTCAACACCAACCTGAAGGGCAGGCCCGGATGCTCCTCTCCCACCGCCTCCACCGGCTCTTCCAGCTCTATCTGGAACACCACCTTCTCCCCCTGCAGGAAGGCTTCTGTCCTCTTTATGATGCCGTCTTCTGGTTCCAGGGGTCCGAGGAACATATTGGCAAGGGCCTGAACTTCTAGCCTGGCCAGTCCCGGCTGGGGACAGGAGAAGTTCCATTTAAAGGGAGAAAGGGACTCCACCACCAGGAGGCTGAATTCCCCTCCGGGGGAGATCCTGACGTTATAGTTGGTAAGCCGAGGTATGAGGGCTTGCAAAGGGGTTCCACCCCTAAGGCAAGTCTATTATAATTTTATTCATTTCCTCTAGGCTATTATATCCTTTCCAGCTTCAGGATGGCAATAATCTTGCATTTTATTCCCTCCGGTACTAAGATTATAGCGGAGGCGATCTCTATGCTTATAGGTCTGGACATGGGGGATACCCATACCGATGCGGTGCTCATAGAGGGAGGCAAGGTCATCCGGCACCGCAAATCCCTCACCGACAGGGAAGATCCCTTGGAAACCATAAGAAAAGCCTTAGAGGAGCTCTTGTCCTCCTGCCCTGCTGAGGAGATCCAGAGGATCAACTTGAGCACCACCCTCTGCACCAACGCGGTGGCGACGGGCCAAGTTTCTCCGGTGGGGCTCTTGTTGGAACCTGGCCCTGGGTTAAACCCGGGGCTTTTTGCCTGCGGCCAGAAAAATTTTTTCCTCCAGGGGTATGTGGATCACCGGGGCAAATCGGTATTTCCCCCCAACCGGGGGGAAATAGAGGAGGCGGACAGGGAACTCCAGAGGGCTGGCATAAAGCACTTGGCCATAGTGGGCAAGTTCTCCCCCAGAAACCCCGAACATGAACTGTTCATCCGGCAGTGTCTATCTCCCCATTACGAATTCATAACCTTGGGCCATCGGGTTTCCGGGAAGCTCAATTTCCCCCGCCGTATCTACACTGCTTATCTAAACAGTGCTGTCTACTCCACTTATTCGGTTTTTGCCCAAGCCATGGAAAGGTTTATAGAGGAGAAGGGCTGGAAAGGTCCTGTTTACGTTCTCAAGGCCGATGGGGGCACCCTCTCCCTGAGTCCTTCCCGCTCTTTGCCGGTGGAGACCATACTCTCGGGACCTTCGGCCAGCATCATGGGGGCCCTGGCCCTAACCCCGGTTGTGGACGATGCCCTGATCCTGGACATAGGAGGGACCACCACAGATGTGGCCTTTCTGGCCGAGGGCATACCCCTGCTGGAGCCCCAGGGTATCACCTTGGGGGGCTATCCCACCCTGGTGAGGGCTCTACTGAGTTACCCCTTGCCCATAGGGGGAGACAGCCAGATAAAGATCGAGGGAAACAGGCTGCTGATAGGGCCCCTACGGCTGGGTCCCTGCCGGGCCCTGGGCGGCCCTTGCCCCACCCCCACCGATGCCCTGATATACCTGAACCGTCTGGAATTGGGGGATAAGGCAGAGGCCAAAAAGGCCATACAGGAGCTGGCCCATCACCTGGGCCTGTCCCCGGAAAAAACCGCCACCACCATATTGAGGGAGATGGCCAGTTTTATAGCCGAGAAGGCCTGGCGGCTCCTGGAAAAAATTAATAGCCGGCCGGTATACACTATAAAAGAGCTGCTCCTGCCCAGGATTCTAAAACCCAAGAAGGTGATAGCCATAGGCGGGCCGGCCTTTTACCTACAAAGGGAACTGGAAGAAGCCCTGGGGCTCCCGGTGGAGGTTCCTTCCCTAGCCCCGGTGGCCAACGCCATAGGAGCTGCCCTGAGCCAGCCCACCGCCGAACTCACCCTGCTGGCCGATACGGCCCTGGGGGTGCTCACGGTGCCTGAAGAGGGGTTAAAGGAGAAGATCCCTTCCAGCTTCACCTTGGAGCAGGCCAAAGAGAGGGCCCTAAGCCTTTTAAGGCAAAGGCTTTCCCGCTTGGCCCCCCAAAGCCAAGGGGCGGAACTGGAAGTGGTGGAAGCCCAATCCTTTAATATGGTGGAAGGTTTCTACACAATAGGAAGGAACATAAGGGTTAAGGTGCAGGTAAAACCCAAAATCACGCCTCTAAGGGGAGAATCAAATGGAAAGGCTATATAAAGCCAAAAACCGTCTAGGGTTGGTCTTCTTTCCCGCCTTTGACTGGGCCATAAGCCCCACCCATCCGGAACGGGAAGAGAGGCTCCTTTATACCCAAGACCAGATTCTGGAGGAAGGTCTTAAGGATATAGAGGGGATAGAGGAGTACCGGGCCTATCTGGCTCCAGACAATGAGGTGGAGCGGGTGCACATATGCGTGCCGGATGTTAGATCCCGGGTCACCGAAGCCCATCTGGTGGCCGCAGGAGGAGCCATAGTGGCGGGCCGAAAGGTGTTGGAGGGGGAGGTGGACAAAGCCTTCGCCCTTGTGCGACCTCCGGGACACCATGCCTTCCGTATAGTCCATGGAGCCAGGGGTTTCTGTACTATAAACAACGAGGCCATAATGATAGAGCATCTGCGCCGGCACTATAAAATAAAAAAAGTGGCCATAGTAGATACCGACTGTCACCATGGCGATGGCACCCAGGACATCTACTGGCACGACAAGGACACCCTGTATATATCCATACATCAGGACGGCCGCACCCTTTACCCGGGTACAGGCTTTTTGGAAGAGTTCGGCGGCCCCAACGCCTACGGCTATAACTTGAACCTTCCCCTGCCCCCGGAGACGGGGGAAGAGGGGTTCCTCTACGCCCTGGAAAACTTCGTTCTGCCTGTGCTAGAGGACTTTAAACCCGATCTGATAGTGAATTCCGCCGGACAGGACAATCATTACAGCGATCCCATAACCAACATGCGCTTTTCTGCTCAGGGCTATGCCCGCCTCAATGACCGCCTCAATCCCCATATAGCGGTTTTGGAAGGAGGGTATTCCATAGAAGGAGCCCTTCCCTACGTCAACGTGGGCATCATCCTGGCCCTAGCGGGATTGGACTACTCCTTTGTCCGGGAGCCGGACTACAGCCCGGAAAAGGTCTCCCAGTCTCCCCGCATCACCGACTATATAGCCCGGCTGTGCGAAGAAACCCTCCAGGCTTGGCAGAAGCGGGAAGAATTGCGGGCCCGGCACTTCCAGGGAAAGGATCGGGTAACCCGTCGCCGCCGTATCTATTACGATACCGAGGGCCTGATGGAGTACCAGCAGGAGACCACCTTGATTTGCGAGGAGTGCGCCGGACTCAGCTGGATCGACTCCCACACCGACAGGGGCAGCCATATCCTGGCCATATTCATACCCAGGGACGCCTGTGCTCGGTGCCAAAAGGAGGGACACGCCCTTTTCGAACAGACGGAAACGACTTTTTACCGGGATGGTATATATCTGCAGGACAGGGTGGAAGACGTGCTGCTGAAAAAATGAGTTCAAAAGGCCCCCTTTAAATGCTCTATATACATAGGGCGCTCCTGGCGATCCAGCCTTACGGCCAGAACATCAAAGCGGCAGGGCCTATTCTGCCATCCCCTTTGCTGTAGAAAATAAAGGGCCAAGCGCCGCAGGCGTTCCCTTTTGCGGCGGTCTACAGATCCCTGGGGTGGACCAAAGACCAGGGAGGTGACGGAACGCACCTCCACAAAGACCACCTCCTGCCCGTCCAGGGCCACCACGTCCAGCTCCCCCCAGGGGCACCGGAAATTGCGGGCTATGATCTTATAACCCTGTGTTTCTAAAAAAGAGGCAGCGGCTTCTTCCGCTTTCCTTCCCCGCCGCTGCCTTACCCCTTTCAAACCCATCTTCCCCCTTCTTTAGGGCATGAATAGGGTTTCCCCTGCTTTGAAGGCATAGTTGGTTAGGGGCGTAGGATAGATGCCCAGGAAAAAGAGGATACCCAACACCAGGAGCATGGCCACCTCCATACCCCTACTCACCTGCAGGGCTCCCTTTTGAGGGGCGGGATTTCCCGTGTACATGGCTTTCACTATCTGCAGATAGTAATACACAGAAACAGCGCTCATCAGCAGGCCCAGCAGGGCCAACCATAGGTAGCTGTAATCTCGGGCCACCACCGAGGAGAAGAGATAGAGTTTGCCCGGAAAACCTGCCAGGGGCGGTATACCCGCTAGAGAGGCTACGGAAAAGAGCATCACCGCCGCCACCAGGGGAGCCCTTCGGGCTAATCCGGCATAGTCCTTTATTTCGTCGCTCCTGTCGTTGTTGTAAAACGCGGTGGCCGCCATAAAGGCTCCCATATTGGCGAATACGTAGATCATGGCGTAATAGAGGATGGCCCCTATTCCCAGAAGGGAAGCGGACACTATGCCCAACAGGAGGTAACCCCCTTGAGCCACGCTGGAGTAGGCCAGCAGCCGTTTCACGTTCTTCTGGGGTATGGCCACCAGGTTCCCCAGCACCATGGAGAGGACAGAGAGGACCGTAACCAGGGGCAACCATAAGAAGGCTTGATTGTCAAATCCCAGGAACAGGATCCGGATCAGGGCAGCAAAGGCTGCTGCTTTGGAGCCTACGGAGAGGAAGGCGGTTATAGGGGTAGGGGCACCTTCATAGACATCTGGCGCCCACATGTGGAAGGGCACAGCGGTTACCTTAAAGGAGAACCCAGCTATAACGAAGATCAGCCCCAGCAAAAGGGCGAAATCGGCCTGGCCGGAAGATATCCTCTTCCCTATTTCCCTGAGGACCGTGGAGCCGCAGGTGCCGTAGATCAGGCTGAAGCCATACAGCAATATGGCGGAAGACAGGGCCCCCAGGAGCAGGTATTTGATTCCCGCCTCTGCCGACTTGGGGTCATCAAGCCTGTAGGCTACCAGGATATAAAAGGTGATGGCCATCAGTTCCAGACCCAGATAGAGGGTTATGAGCTCTCCGGAAGTGGCCAGCACCATCATACCCAGGGTGGCGAAAACCAGGAGGGCATAATATTCGCCCTGGTTGAAGCCCATCTTGGCCACATAGTCGAAGGAGCATATTGTGGCCAAGAAGGCTGCGGTGAGGAACAGGGACTTAAAATAGATGCTGTAGAGATCGATGGTATACCCTGGCAATACTGTTCCGGCTGCCCCCCGGGTACACCAGGCCAGGGCCAATAAGGCCAACAACCCTGCTGCGGTGAGATAAGCTATCCCCTGCCTCTCCCTCTTAGGCACCAGGAGTCCCCAGGCCAGCAACATAAGCCCTAGGGCAGCGGTGGCTATCTCCATGTATAAGAGACCGAAATTCACCATTAGAAGATACCCCCTATAGCCTTGGCAGCCTTGATTTTAGCCACGATCGGGGCTACGCTGGCATCTATCATATTGATCTGCAGCGAAGGCAAGAGGCCGAAGAATATCAAGGTGAAGCCCAACACCACTATGGGCACCATCTCTACCCCTCTTACGTCGGACAGCCCTTCCCACTCAGGGAGGGGAGGTCCGAAGAAAACGTTCTTGACAATCCTCAGCACATAGACAGCCGTTATGACAATACCGGAGATGGCCAAGATGGCCACGGTCCTGAAGGCCAGGGATCCCCCCAACATGAGGTCCTCCCGGCCGAAAGCCCCGAGAAATATGAGGAACTCCGCCACAAAGTTGTTAAGCCCCGGCAACCCCAGGGAAGCCAAACCCGCCAGGAGGAAGCCAGCTGCCACCCGGGGCATCTGATGGGCCAATCCCCCCAACCTGGCCAATTCCCGGGTATGGGTCCGCTGGTACACGTTGCCCACCAGGGCGAAGAAGAGGGCGGTCATCACCCCATGGGCGAACATCTGGGCCACGGCGCCGTCCAAGCTCAGGGTGTTGAGGGCAGCCACCCCCAGCAGCACATAGCCCATATGGCTGACGCTGCTGTAACCTATGACGAACTTCAAGTCCCTCTGCACCATGGCCACCATGGCTCCATAGATAACGTTGACCAAAGAGAGGAGGGCTATGAAGGGAGCCCAGTAGTGGGCTGCTTCCGGGAAAAACCAGAGGGCTACCCGGATAAGGCCGTACCCCCCCAGCTTCATTATAACCCCTGCCAAAAGCATACTGATGGCGGTGGGTGCAGCCACGTGACCGTCAGGGGCCCACAGGTGTAAAGGCCACATGGGAACCAGCACGCCGAAACCTATGAGCATGAGGAAGAAGACTATCTTCTGAAAGCCCACGTCGAAATTTACCTGGGACAGGGAATAGAGATCGAAGGTGAAATATCCCAAGGCCTTAGCTCCGTATATGGCGGTGGCTATTATGGCCACCAGGAGAAAAGCGCTGCCCACCACATGGTACAAGGTGAGCTTCATGGCCCCATACTCTTTCCTGGTGCTGCCCCAGATGATTATGAGCAGATAAGAGGGGATAACCGCCATGTCGAAGAAAAGGTAGAAGAAAAACAGATCCCGGGTCATGAACACGCCGAAAATCCCTGCCACCAGCATCAACAGGAAGATGAAGAATTCCTTAACCCTTCTCTGTATGTCCCAGGAGGCAAAGACCGCGGTGAAGCCCACCAGGGCAGTCAAGAGCACCAGGGGAAGGCTTATACCGTCAACTCCCAGGGAATACTTTATCCCCCACTCCGGTAGCCAAGAGATCTCCTCGCAGAACTGCAGCCCCCCTTGGCTGCTGTCGTAAAGGAAATATATGGCTACAGAGAGGACTAAGGAAACCAGGGTAGCCAGGGCAGACACTATCTTTATGGTGAGCTCCTCCCTTTCTGGTATAAAGAGGAGGATGAGGAGCCCCGCCACCGGTGCCAGCAGTATAGCCGACAATACAGGAAAGCTCATCGGATCATCCCTCCCATACCTGCCATCCACAGGGCTATGACCACCACTGCGGTAAAGAATACCAGGGCATAAGTCTGGAGATTACCCGTCTGCAGGTAACGTAGTTTTTGTCCCGAAGCGCGGGTGACGTCCCCCACGCCGTCCCACAGGCCGTCCACCACATGGCGGTCATGCCAGTGGAAGGCTTCGGCCAGACCCCAAAATATCCGCCGGTAAATCCATAGATAAAATTCATCGATATAAAACTTGTTCCACAGTAGGTTATAGGCCCACCGGTAACTCTCCTTGAGCCGCTCGGGCAAGTCGCTGGGTCTGCCGTAGAGCCACCAGGCCAGGGCTATGCCCGCCAAGGCCACCAGGGTGGAGAGGGCCATTACCATGTAATCCGGTTCCACTTCATGGGGGGCAGCATAATAGACGAAGGTGCTGAATCCCCGGGCGGTGAAGGGGGTACCCACAAAGCCAGCAAATATAGAGAGCAGGGCCAAGATGCCCAGGGGAATGGTCATCACCGGAGGAGATTCGTGGCCGTGGAGACCTGCCCGCCGTTCGCCGAAAAAGGTTATAAAGATCAGCCGGAACATGTAGAAGGCGGTGAGGAAGGCCACCAGGGTACCCAAGATGTAAAGCCCCAGAAAGCCGTTGTGATAAGCAGCGGCCAAAATCTCGTCCTTGCTCCAGAAGCCGGCGAAGGGCGGGATACCTGCCAGGGCCAGGGCCCCTATTATGAAGGTCACCGTCGTGACCTTCATATCTTTGTATAGGCCGCCCATACGGAATATGTCCTGCTCGTGGAGGGCATGGATCACGCTACCTGCAGCCAGAAAGAGGAGGGCCTTGAAAAAGGCGTGGGTGGTGAGGTGGAATATGCCAGCGGTCATGCTGCCCACCCCCATGGCCATCACCATATAGCCCAGCTGGCTGATGGTGGAGTAGGCCAGTATCCTCTTTATATCCCTCTGGGCTATGGCGATGGTGGCTGCAAAGATAGCAGTAAAACCTCCCACATAGGCCACCACCAGCATTACGTTGGGCAGGGAAGCGAAGAGCACATAGGCCCTGGCCAGCAAGTACACACCTGCTGCCACCATGGTGGCCGCGTGGATGAGGGCGCTGACCGGAGTGGGACCTTCCATGGCGTCCGGCAACCATACGTGGAGGGGAAACTGGGCGGACTTTCCGATGGGGCCGGTGAAGACCAGGAGGGCCGCCACGGTCAAGAGGCCTACATTATGGTACGCAGGGATGGCCGCAGCCAGCTCCCGGAAATTGAAGGTGTGGAAAATTATAAACAGGAAGAAGAAACCCAACAGGAAACCGAAGTCGGCCAGACGATTTACGACGAAGGCCTTAAAGCCCGCTCTGGCCGCCTCCGCCCGGTGATACCAGAAACCGATGAGCAGGTAGGAGCAGAGCCCCACCAGCTCCCAGAAAAAGTAGATCATAAAATAGTTGTTGGCCAGGACCAATCCCAGCATGGAAGCGCCGAATAGGGAGAGATAGGCGAAAAACACGGAGAAACCCGGATCGTCTTCCATATAACCTATGGAATAGATCTCCACCAAAAAGGCCACCAGGGTTACCACCAGGAGCATTACGGCGCTCAAAGGGTCTATCAGGAGCCCCGCTTCTATCTTTAGAAGCTGGGGTATCTGCAGCCAAACGGTGCTGTATTCTACGGGATTATCCATAGTGATGCCATGGGCTATTACTTCCCACAATACACCCAAAGATATCACCAAGCTGACGCCTATGGCCAAAATGGCCGTCAGGGCGCTCAACCCCCTGGCCTTCCTGGTGATAAACGCTATAAAGGGAAAGGCCAGGGCCGGCAGAAGGGGTATGAGCCAGGCTTTGGGTATCCAATATAGATTAGCCACCTGTTCTTTCACCTGCCTTTACCATTTCAGCCAATTTAGATCTTCAATATTGGTATCCAGACGGCGCCTGTAAATGTTGATCACCAGGGCCAGACCCACAGCCACCTCAGCTGCAGCCACGAGTATGATGAACAGGGCGAAGACCTGACCCACCACCTGGGAGGGCTGCAAGAAACGATTGAAGGCCACCAGGTTGATGTTCACCGCATTGAGCATGAGCTCGATACCCATGAGGATGGCTATGGCGTTCCTCTTCCCCAGGGCGCCCAGGAGCCCTATACAGAAGAGTAGGGCGCTGAGGGCCACATAATGGTTCAAGGTGATCATGGAGCGCTCCGCCTCCTTCCTCGGACAATCAGTACTGCCCCCACGATGGCGGACAGCAGCAGTATGGCCGCCACTTCAAAGGCAATCACGTATTCCCCCAAAAAATTCCGGGCCAGGGAGACTAGGGGTTCCTCCGGCGGCGGAGCCAGATAACCCAGCCAAAGCTGCCTGCCTACAGCCACGGCCACCAGGGCGAAGAGAACCAGGGATACCACTAGGGCCGGAAGAAAATGTATGCTGTATAGGTTGCTGAGCCTTATATCCCCGCGCCTGACCAGCATCACTGCGAAGACTATGAGCACCGCTATGGCTCCGGCGTAGATCAAAAGCTGCACTGCAGCCAGGAACTCCGCATGGAGAAGTATATACAGCCCTGCCACCCCCACGAAGGTGAGGAACAAGTATAGGGCGCTGTGGACTATATTCTTCAGGAGGACCACAGCCAGAGCCGAACCTATTACCAGGGCTGCCAGCAGCCAGAAAAACACCGCCTGGGAATCAGGCACCTCCTTTCACCTCCTCCGCAGCCAGAAGGTCTACCTCGGTGTCCTCGTGGCGATAGCAAGCCCTCTCAAAATCGGGCACCCAGTAAAGAGCCCCTTTAGGGCAGCTCTCCACGCACAGGCCGCAGTAAATACACCGCCCCACAGTTATCCTGTAGGCCTTCAGCTGGCGTTTGTTCTGCTCGTCCTTGACCGTCTCTATGTGGATGACGTTATTGGGGCAGGAAGTGGCGCACAGGCCGCAGGCGATGCACTTCTCCTTGTCCAGCTGGAGAAAACCCCGGCTATAGGAGGGGAGCCTGGGCCGCCTTTCAGGATATTCTTCTGTAATGGCCTTGCCCCACAAAAAATTCCAAGTAACGCTCAGTCCCTTTAAAAGCCCTTTACCGAACATCCCTTACCACACTCCCAGGGTTATATACTGGTAGAGCTTAAGCCCTATACCGGTGAGAAGGATATTGACCAGAGCCAAAGGCAGCAGCACCTTCCAGTTAAAATCTAAAAAGTGGTCTATCCTGATCCGAGGGAAGGTCCAGCGGGTCCACATAAAGACAAAGATGAGGATATACACCTTTATGAGAAACCACAGCCAGGAGGGCAGCCAGGGCCCGTGCCATCCTCCCAGGAAAAGGGTGACCCCTAAGCAGGAGACGGCCACCAGATTGGCATATTCCGCCAGATAAAAAAGGGCGAAACGCATGCCGGTGTACTCGATAAAGGGTCCGGCTATGATCTCCTGCTCCCCTTCCACCAGGTCGAAGGGGGCTCGGTTGACTTCGGCGGTGGCAGCGATAAAGTAGATCAAAAAGCCCAGGGGCTGTAACAGTATAAACCAGTAGTTTTCTTGTGCGGCCACTATCTGGGAAGTTTTGAGGGAACCGGCTATCATCACCACCCCCAGGATGGAAAAGGCCAGAGGCACCTCATAGCTAACTATCTGGGCCACGGCCCTCATGCTGCCCAACAGGGCGTATTTATTGTTGGAGGACCAGCCGCCCATGAGTATGGCCAGGGTGGTGGTGGAAGCCACTGCCAGGAAATAGAATACCCCTATATTAAGATCCACAGGGATCATGTTCTTGCCAAAGGGGATCACAGCAAAGACCATTATGGCCGGCACCAGTATAATTATGGGGGCCAGCCGGAAGACCCAGTGATCCGCCTTTTCGGGTATTATGTCCTCCTTACCCAGGAGCTTCAGGGCGTCAGCCACCGGTTGGAGTATACCCCTGGGACCCACCCGGTTGGGTCCTAGGCGCTGCTGGATATAGGCGCTTACCTTCCTCTCGAGGTATATCAGGAATATACAGTTCAAGAAGATAAAGGTCAGCACTCCTATGAGATAGAGGCAACCCATCACCAGAGTCTGAACCCACTGGGGGGACCCGCTCACCCATCCGGCCACCAGGGCTGCCAAATCGGTAAATATATGCTCCATCCCTTCACCTACCTTCTCGTGACTTTTAACGGTCCACTTCACCCATGACGAAATCTATGGAAGCTATAATGACCACCAGATCCTGGATAATGGCCCCTTCCGCCAATTTGGGCATGATGCCCAGGTTGACAAAGGAAGGGCTGTGGATGTGGAGACGGTAAGGCTTATTGCCCCCGTCGCTCACCAGATAGAAGCCCAGGATGCCCTTAGAACTCTCTATCTGGTGATATACCTCCCCTTTGGGCAGTTTTATAGCCCGGGGCACCTTGGCCTGAACCGGCCCTTCAGGGATCTGGGCCATGGCCTGGCGGATTATGCGGGCGCTCTGCTCTATCTCCAGGAGTCGGATCACAAAGCGATCGTAAGCATCTCCGTTGGGAAGGGTGGGGATATCGAATTCAAAGCGGGGGTAAATACCGTAGGGCTTGGCCTTACGCAGATCGAAGGCCAGACCACAGGCCCGCAGGTTGGGCCCTGTCACGCCATAGGCCAGGGCTGTCTCAAGATCCAGTTTGCCTACCCCTTTGCACCGGCCTATGAAGATCTCATTGCCCACGATGAGCCCCTTCACCTCTTCGATCATCTCCGGGAGGGAGTCCAAGAACCTCTCCAGCGCAGGGAAAAATTTGGGCGGCACATCAGAGGCTACTCCCCCTATCCGCATATAGGCGGGCAACATGCGGGCCCCTGAGGCCATCTCGAAGAGATCCAGGATCTTCTCCCTTTCCCGAAAGGGAGGGAACCAGGCAGTCCAGCCCGCCACATCCAGGGAGAAGGAGGCGATCATCACCATGTGGCTGGCCATCCGGGATAGCTCCGCCATGATGATCCTGAGGTGCTCTGCCCTTTCCGGAACCTCTATCTCCATCATTTTCTCCACCGCTTGGACGTAGCCCAGATTGTTGAGCATGGCGGAGAGGTAATCCAGCCGATCGGTATAGGGGATTATCTGAGGATAAGTGCGATCTTCCGCCAGCTTTTCAATACCCCTATGGAGATAGCCCACCACGTTCTCCAGCTTGACCACCTTTTCTCCATCCAGGGTAAGCACCGCCCGGTAAACTCCGTGGGTGCTGGGGTGCTGAGGACCCATATTCAGCATTATGGTATCTGCAGCTAGCTCTTCCAGATCGAACCTAAAGCCCAGGGCCATCCTTATTCACCCCCTCCTGCCGATTTTAACTGGAAGTCCTTGCGGAGAGGATGCCCGGAGAAATCGTCGGGACAGAGTATCCGCTTCAAGTTGGGATGGCCGGTGAATATCACACCCATGAGGTCATACACTTCCCTTTCCTGGACATTGGCCGCAGGCCACCGATCTGCCAGGGAAGGTACTTCAGGGCGATCCCTGTCCACCTTCACCTTTATCCGGATCTCCTCCGCTTCTGGCACCTTCATAAGGTGATACACCACTTCTATAGCACCCTGATCTATATAATCCACCGCGGTGAGACAGTTCAGCAGGTTGAATCCGTGCTTATCCCTGAGCTCCTGGACCACCTGGGGCAGGAGGGTTGCCGGAACCCCGACGGTTTCCACCCAGGGATCCTCCAGGGGTTCTATCTCCGGAAAAACCTCTTTCAATTTATCCGTCAATTCTCCCATATCATCTCACCGCCACTTTAGGATTTATAACCTTTCTCCTCAAGGCCAGAAGGCCGTTTATAAGGGCTTCTGGCCTGGGGGGACATCCGGGCACATACACGTCCACCGGAACGATAGTATCCACTCCGGGGACCACGTTGTAGGAATCTGCGAAGGGGCCGCCGGCTATGGCACAGCTTCCCATGGCCAAGACCCACTTGGGCTCAGGCATCTGCTCGTAGAGGCGTCTGAGCAGGGGGGCCATCTTGTAGGTCACGGTGCCGGCCACAATCATGAGATCCGCGTGGCGGGGAGAAGCCCGGAACACCTCATAACCGAAGCGGGCCACATCGTACCTGGCGCTGGCGGTGGCCATCATCTCGATGGCGCAACAGGCCAATCCAAAAGTCAGGGGCCAGAAGGAATGGGCCCGGGCGTAGTTCAAAGCCCTTTCCACTGTGGTTAGGATTATATTCCGGGGAATTTCCGGCTCCGGCGGGCGCAACCTCTCTAAAGCCACTTCAATCCCTCCTCTTTCCAGGCATACCACAGGCCCAAAGCCAGAATGCCTATAAAGATCATCATTTCCACAAAGGCCAGGAACCCCAGCTCCTGGAAGCCCACGGCCCAGGGGTAGAGAAATATAGTCTCCACGTCGAAGAGCAGGAAGACCAGGGCATAGAGGAAATAGCGGGCCTTGAACTGGACCCAGGTGGGCCCTATAGTCTCCAGACCGCACTCATAGGTGGCCCTTTTATCCCCCTTAGGTTCGGGTTTGGGCCGTACCAGCCAATTGACCACGATGGAACCAACGGCCGTACCCACAGCTCCGAGCAAAAAAATACCTATGATGGCATACTGCTGGAGCACCCTTTACCCCCTCCCTCCTTTTGATTTTTAATACTATTCGAGATAGTCCACAAAAATTCCTCCTTATTATGAATTATGAAAATATTTTAGACCTTGGCTTTGAAGCTCTGCCTGTGGAGGGGACAGGGGCCCAATTCTTTCAAGGCCTTTTTGTGCTCGGGAGTGGGATATCCCTTGTTCTGGGCAAAATTGTAACCGGGGAAAAGATGGTGATAGATTTCCATCAACCTATCCCTGGCCACTTTGGCCAGGATAGAGGCGGCGGCGATGGAGGCGCACTGCCTGTCCCCGTCCACGATGGCCGTTTGGGGAAAGGGCAACCCGGGCAGATCCAGACCATCGATCAGGACGTGGTCTGGTTTGAGGGGTAGGGCCATCAAGGCCCGCCACATGGCCCAGCGGGTGGCCACCACTATATTCAGGCGATCTATTTCGGCCACCGAAGCCCAGCCTATAGCCCAGGCCAGACTCCTGGCTTTGATGATCTGGGCCAATTCCTGTCTCTGGAGGGGAGTCAATTCTTTGGAATCCTTAAGGCCGGGGATGAAGAGCCCCTGGGGTAAAATGACCGCAGCCGCGGTCACCGGACCAGCCAAAGGCCCGCGTCCCGCCTCGTCCACCCCCGCTATATGTAAAAGACCCCGCTTCCAGAAGCCTTCCTCCCAGCAATAGAGGTTTTCCATACCGGCACCCCCTTATACCTGATAAAAAATAAAGGCCTCACCGGGGCGCCTCTAGGGTGAAGCGCCCCAGCCGGCCTGCTCTGAAATCCCTCACGAGGGTAACCGCTGCCCTCTCCTGATCTATCTCACCGCCCGGGAGCAAGAAACCCCGGCGGCGCCCGATGTTCTTTAAAAGGTCGTTCTTCAACTCTTCCGGGGAAAGCCCATAGTAGATCATCAGGCTTTCCGGATCCCTCTGCACCAGGAATTCTCCTATCCACCCAGCTATCTCCTCCAAGGGCAAGCTGCCTTCGGGAATGCATCCTATGGCCCCCAACCTCAAGGCCGTCTCCTTTTCCCGCCAGGTGGACCATAACACTCCGGGGGTGTCCAGGAGCTGCAGGTCCCCCCCTAACCGGATCCACTGGGGACCCCGGGTGATGCCCGGGCGGTCTCCAACCCGGGCCGTGGCTCTGCCCAGTAGCCGGTTCAGGAGGGAGGATTTACCCACGTTGGGTATACCCATGACCATCAGTCTGGCTGGCCGGGGCCGCAGGCCCTTCTCCAAAAATTTTTTTCTCTTTTTCTGGAAGAGAACGGCCAGCCGCTGGAAGAGGGACCTCATCCCTTCCCCTGTCCTGGCGTTTACCGCCACCGCCTCCAGCCCCCGACTTCTGAATTCCTCCAGCCAGCGTTCTGTCTCCCGGGGATCGGCCAGGTCCGCTCGGGTGAGCACCAGGATCCTGTCCCGGGACCCCAAAAGGCTTTCCAATTCCGGATAGCGGCTGGTGACGGGCAGGCGAGCATCGGCCACCTCCAGCACCACGTCCACCAGCTTGAGATAAGATCGCAGCTTTTTTAGCATCCAGCTATCAGCCCTATTTTATAAGGCCTATACGATGGGGGGGCCAGAAGATGAAAACCGCCTTCCCTATGATGAGCTTTTCGTCCAGCGTGCCCCATTCCCGGCTGTCGGCGCTGTTGTTGCGGTTATCCCCCATCACGAAGTACTTTCCCGGCGGCACCCTTATGGGCCCGAAATCCTGGTAGACCACCCCTGGAGGAAGGAAGCTTAGGGGCGGTTGGGGCTGGCCGTTTATATACAGCACATTGTCCCTGGCCTCTATCACGTCCCCTCCCACCGCCACTATGCGTTTAATATAATCCCGGCGGATATCCAGAGGATAGTGGAAGACCACCACGTCTCCCCTTTGGGGTGGGGAGAAGCAGTAGGCCAGGCGGTTTACGATAATCCTATCCCCTGGGCGCAGGGTGGGTTCCATGGAAGGGGAGGGTATATAAAAAGGGGTGAAGACGAAATTGCGTATGAAGAGGGCCAGGGCAACTGCTATTATGACTGAAATTAAGGTATCCCTCAGCTCTGAAACTTCCCTCTTGGTTACGCCATCCCTTCCTTCCTCCAAAAGATTCCCCTCCTACGGCCTATATCTCCCTTTTTTCTTTAATGCGGGCCGCCTTACCCCTTCTTTCCCTGAGGTAGTAAAGCTTAGCCCTTCTGACCTTTCCTCTCCGCAACACCTCTATCTTTTCCAGCCGGGGAGAATGGAGGGGAAAGATCCTCTCCACCCCTACTCCGTAGGACACCCTGCGGACGGTAAAGGTCTCGTTTATACCCCTGCCCCGCCGGGCGATTACGGTGCCCTCAAAGGCCTGTACCCTCTCCCGATCCCCCTCTATGACTTTGAAATATACCCGGACCTGATCTCCGGGTCGAAAATCAGGAAGATCTTGGCGCATGTATTCTTTCTCTATTTCTTCTATTATCCTCATATGCATTCGGCCTCCCTTCTAAAAGCCACCCTATTATAGCACAAGTGATTTCCCCTCCACAACGCTATCCCGGCTTCCCCTCCCTGATTATTTCCTCCAGCAGGGCCTCATCTTCAGGGGTCAGCTGGGCCTTTCGCAGCAGATCGGGACGGCGCTGCCAAGTCCTCCTCAAGGCCTCCCGCCTTCTCCACCGCCTTATCTCCTCGTGGTTGCCAGAAAGGAGGACTTCCGGCACCTTAAGCCCCCGGAAATCCCGGGGACGGGTGTACTGGGGGTATTCCAGCAGCCCCATGGTAAAGGAATCTTCCCAGGCGCCCTGGGGATCCCCCAATACTCCTGGCAGGAGCCGGGCCACAGCATCGATTATGACCATGGCGGGAAGTTCCCCGCCAGTCAAAACATAATCCCCTATGGATATTTCCCTGGTGGCCAAGAACTGCCGCACCCGCTCATCTACCCCTTCGTAATGGCCGCAGATCAGTATCAGGCGGGGATAGGTGGCCAGTTCCTTGGCCATCTCCTGGTTAAAGACCTCCCCCTGGGGGGTCAGCAGTATTATGGGAGGACGGGATTCCCCCTCCTCCAAGAGGGCTTCCACCGCCAGGAATATGGGTTCTGGTCTCATGATCATCCCCGGTCCTCCCCCAAAGGGGTAATCGTCCACCCGGCGGTGTTTATCCTGGGAATAATCCCTTATATCCACCAGATGGACGGTAAGGACCCCCGCCTCTATGGCCCTCTTTATGATGCTGGTGCTCAGAAAACAGGTGAACATCTCGGGAAATATGGTGAGCACATCTATCCGCAACCGCCCATCACCTACTCCAGTAAACCTGGGGGCAGGATCACCTCTATACGGCGCCTGGCCACGTCTATCAGGGGGAGCAGCTCCTTCCGGGCGGGCAGGAGTATCTCTTTGCCCTCGGGGGAAGTTACCACATAGACGTCGTGGGCCCTGGTCCTTAGCACCTCCGTGAGGATACCCAGGTACTCGCCCTCGACAGTATAGACCAGACAGCCTATAAGCTGGAATATGTAATAGTGATCCTCCGGGAGGGGTTCCACCTCCCAAGGCTCTACTTGGAGGAGACACCCTCTTAAGGCCAAGGCCTCTTCCCGGCCCTGTATTTCCTTGAACTTGACGAGCAAAAGGGGACCATGGGGGCGGGCCTTTTCTATGGTGACCGCCCGCTCCCCCTGGCCCTGATCGATAAAAAGCCTTATGCCTGGCCGAAAACGTTGGGGAAAATCCGTCAAGGGTTCCACCTTAACTTCCCCCCGTATCCCATGGGCGGTGCGGATTTTCCCCACCGTCACCCTCTTCAGCATGGTGCCTCAAAGCTACTGGATTATCTCCACCACCACCCTCTTGCCTTCGTGGGCTGCCGCTGCCTTTACCAGGGTGCGTATGGCCCGGGCTATGCGCCCCTGCTTGCCTATAACTTTGCCCATGTCTTCCTGAGCCACCTTTAGCTCCAGGATAACCGACTTTTCCCCTTCCACCTGGTTCACCGTTACCTGATCGGGATTGTCCACCAATGCCTGGGCTAGGGTGAGTAACAGCTCTTTCAAACCCATCTCCTCCCTACTTGGCCTCCTTGTTGGCGATGAACTTCTGCCATACGCCTGTTTTTTTCAACAGCGCCCTCACCGTCTCCGAAGGCTGGGCCCCTGTCTTCAGCCAATACAGGGCCCTCTCCTCGTCCACCTGGATTTCAGCCGGCTGTTTCACCGGATTGTAATAGCCTATCTCTTCGATTACCTTTCCATTCCTGGGTGAACGGGAATCGGCGATGACCACCCGATAGAAGGGGTTGTTTTTGGCCCCCATCCTCTTGAGCCTTATTTTCGTCGCCATTAAACCTTATCACCTCCCCCTTTATATCCAAGGAAAGGGCAGCTCCTTCATCTTCTTTTTCTTGCCCTTCCCTTCCGTCAACACCTGCAGCAGCTTTTTGGTTTCTTCAAACTGCCGGAGAAGGCGGTTTACGTCCTGGATGCGGGTCCCGCTGCCTGCAGCTATCCTCTTCTTGCGGCTGCTGTTTATAATGGCGGGATTGCGCCTCTCCTCCGGGGTCATGGACTGAATTATGGCCTCCATGCGCACCACTTCTTTGGGGTCCACCTCAACCCCTTTGAGCTCCTTTATAGGACCTAAGCCGGGGAGGAGGTGTAAAAGCTCCTCCAGGGGGCCCATCTTCTTCATCTGCTTTAGCTGCTCCAGGAAATCCTCCAAGGTGAAATCCCTCTGCTGTATCTTCTTGTGCCACTCTTTTGCCTTCTCCAGCTCCACATGTTCCTGGGCCTTCTCGATCAGGGTAAGCACATCCCCCATTCCCAGTATGCGGGAGGCCAGGCGATCGGGATGAAAGATTTCTATGTTCCCTATTTTCTCCCCGGTGCCCATGAACTTAATGGGGCATCCGGTTACAGCCAGCACCGATAAGGCCGCCCCTCCCCGGGCATCCCCGTCCATCTTGGTGAGGACCACCCCGGTGAGGCCCAGATCAGCATGGAAGCGCTGGGCCACCTCCACCGCGTCTTGACCGGTCATGGCGTCCACCACCAGAAGGATCTCTTGGGGCTGAATCTCCTCCTTTATGGCCTTCAGTTCCTCCATGAGGGGGACATCGATATGGAGCCTTCCGGCTGTATCTATGATCACCGGATTGGGCGGGAAGGGGAGGTTTTGTTCCAGAGACCTACGGCATATCTCCACCGGATCCTGGCTTTCCCAGGAGAATACAGGCACCCCTATCTGTTCCCCCAAAACCTGCAATTGCTTCACCGCTGCGGGCCTATAGACGTCTGCGGCCACCAGGAGGGGTCTTTTTCCCTGTTTTTTCCATAGAGCGGCCAGTTTGGCAGCGGTGGTGGTCTTGCCCGAGCCCTGCAGCCCCACCATCATTACCACGGTGGGAGGCTGGGGAGCCCAGTTTATCCCCCTTTCCCCCCCGCCCATAAGCCGGGTCAGCTCCTCGTGGACTATCTTCACCACCTGCTGGGCCGGCGTCAGGCTCTCCAGGATCTCCTGGCCCACTGCCCTCTCCCTTATCCTGTTGACCAGATCCTTCACTACCCTGAAATTTACATCAGCCTCCAGGAGGGCCACGCGGATATCCTTTAGGGCTCCATCCACATCCTCCGGGGTCAACCTGCCCTTAGAACGGAGCTTTTTAAATATCCCCTGGATCCTCTCGCTTAAAAGGGAAAGCACCGGCTTTCGCTCCCTTCTCCCCAAGGGGAAGGCACGGCTCCAGGAGGGAGACCAGTATGGCCTCCAGGGCCTTGAGCTCCGCCACCTTCCCCTGGGCAAAATACCTCTCCAGATGCCCCAGGGCAGCCCGCAATTTTTCCTGTAAATCCAGTTCCCGTTTGAGGCAGCCTATGCGGGACTCATACCTCTCCAGGGCCCTTATGGCCCTCTGCAGGCTGTCATGAATGGCCTGACGGCTGACCCCCTCTTCTTCCGCTATTTCCCCCAGAGAAAGATCATGGTGATAGCGCAACTCCACCCAGTAACGCTGCTTGGGGGTCAAAAGTTGGCCGTAGATATCATAAAGGCGGGCCACCCGGACCAGCTCTGCCAGCATAACATCACCGTACCAGCATTATAGGTAAAGGCGATAAGCCTGTCAAGGAGAAAACTTTTACACCTTCAAATTGCGGCGCAGCAACTCCGGGTTGTATTGTTCCCCCACCTCTTTAAGGTAGTAACAGTTGACCGGCTTCAGCTCCCCTGTGAGTTCGTATATAAGGGGTACGCCGGTGGGGATCTCAACCCTGGGAATCTCCTCATCGGATATATGGCTCAAATGCTTCACCAGGGCCCTCAGGCTGTTGCCGTGGACGGCCACAATGACCTCCTCCCTCTCCTGCAGAACGGGAACCATGACCTCCTGCCAATACACCAACACCCTCTGGAGGGTATCCTCCAGGGATTCGCTGGAGGGTAGGAGTTCCGGAGG
>DRZV01000090.1 GCA_011375465.1 Neomoorella mulderi | reverse complement strand
TCGCTCTTCTACCTGGGGATCTTTACCGGTCACTCTCTTTTGCCCCTGATACTTTCTTCTCTTTTTAAGGAAAACTCCTTTATGGATTTATCCAATTTATCCAGTTATTTTTCCTTTGTGGCTTCTTTTATGCTGTTTCTAGGAATTATATTCCAGATACCTGTTCTAATATTGTTCCTTTCTTCTCTGGGGTGTCTATCCCCGGAAATGCTCTCCCAGAGGAGAAGGCAGGTGTGGCTGGCCGCTTTCCTAGGAACCTCTCTTCTGGCTCCCAGCTCGGAAGCGGTGGCCCAACTGGCCCTCTTCCTCCCTGCTGTATCCCTCTATGAAGCCAGCATATGGCTATCCCGGGGTCTCTCCTGCCGCTGGGGAACAGGAGCTATAGCCATCATATATAAGAAAATTTTGCGTAGCAATATAATATAAAAAAGGGGGAATGGGAAAATGGTAACCCGCAGGGATTTCCTCCGCTCTGGCCTGTCTTTTTGGGGAAGGAGGGAAAAATTTTCCCTGGAAGAAGCGCTTCCCGAAGATTTACCCCTGGATAAAGCCATAATGAACGAAGAGCTCTGCACCGTAGGGAGCGACCATATAGTGGTAACCTGGGTTACACCCCAACCTGGCCCCACCTGCCTCTGGTGGAGGATCCATCCCTATTAAGATGGATAGGATGGTGCTGGGAAAAGATGGGATTTACCACTGGGCCAAGATAGAAAACCTCTCCCCGGAAAGCCTTTATTGCTGTCAGGTGGAAACCAGGGGGGTGAAGGGCCCCTTGACCTGCGTGAAGACCCTGCCCCGGCCTGAAGGGCAGCTGCTATTCGCCTTCGGAGTGGTCAGCGATACCCATTTGGCGATGGATACCAGCGCCGGGGATCCCAACGAGACCTACCTGGGCAAGCTCCTGGAAGACGCCCTGCCCCTGCTCCAGAAGGCCTTGGAAGATATCCATGAATGGAAAGCAAAGGCGGTTTTCTTTACCGGGGATCTGACCGAGTCCAGCGGAGAAAAGGAGTACCGGATCCTGGCCGGCCTCCTTTCATCATCCTGTTTGCCCTGGTATGCCTGCCCGGGCAATCACGACAAGTATCAACAGAGGACTGGAGGGATAGGGGAAGAGGGGTTCCGCCGCTTCCTGAGACAGGATACTCCATACCATGCCCTTTTCCTCCAGGGGTATCTGTTCATCCTGCTGGATTCAGCCCAAAAGGATAACGATTGGGGATTTATAGATCCGGAACAGCTGGATTGGCTGAAGAAGCTGCTGGAGGAAAATCGCCAGGTTCCCACATTTATATTTCTCCATCACCCTGTAAACGGACCGGACATATGGTTCGGAGCCCGGAACTTTTTCGAGCTTCAGAAAATCATCCAGAGGGCTTCCAATGTTCAGGCAGTCTTCTGCGGCCACATGCACCGGAACGCCATCACCACCAACCGCTGGCTGGGCGGGTCCAGGCCCTATATAGAAGTGTCCGCTACAGTCCAGTTTCCCTGCGGCTACGGGCTGGTAAGGGTATACGAAGGGGGATTTGAATACGGCTCGCATGAAATAAGCCGCCTGGATCTTTCGGAAAAATCCAGGCGCAAGGTCGCCCTGGGGCTGGGTTCCCTCTACAGCCAGTATGCCTTCGGCAGCCTCGCCGATCGTTCCCTCTCTTATTTAAGTGACAGAAAAAAACTGGTTCAGCCGGAAATCTATTCTTTGAGCTTTTCGGTGGATTCCGGCAGCCTGGAGCACCTGTACACCCAAATCCAGCAGTGGGGAGGGGCCAGCATAGAACCAGCCACCGGCAAAGGGAGCTACAGGCTCATCCTGGGGCGCTTCCCCTGCCTCAAAGAGGCCAAGCGCTTTCAACGTCGCTTGGCACGCCTGCTCAAAAGGCCGGTGGAGATAATCGGGGAGAAGCCCGGAAATTCAAGATAGCTGCTCCTGGAGTTTTTTCAAAGCCTTCTTCTCTATCCTGGACACGTAGGAACGGGATATCCCCATGCTCTCGGCTATGTCCCTCTGGGTCCGCTCCTGGCCCTGGAAAAGGCCAAAACGCCAGGCCAGGACCTTCCTCTCCCGGGGAGTAAGGGCAGCGATCTTCTCCAAAATCCTCTCGGTTTCATAAGAGTTCTGCACTATTTCTTCTATGTCCTCCTCTGAACCCAAGACGTCCAACAGGATTATCTCATTGCCCTCCTTATCCACCCCTATGGGATCGTAGAGGGAAACCTCTCCCCGGGTCTTCTTCAAGGCCCGCAGGTGCATAAGTATCTCGTTTTCAATGCACTTGGCCGCATAGGTGGCCAGCTTGGTCCCTTTACTGCTGTCATAGGTATTTATGGCCTTTATCAGGCCTATTATACCTATGGATATGAGCTCTTCCGTATCTTCTCCCGTGTTTTCAAATTTTTTGGTTATGTGGGCCACCAGGCGTAAATTATGTTCTATAAGTATATCTCTGGCTTTCTTATCCCCCTTCTGCCACCTCTCCAGGTATTTTTTTCTTCTGCCTCGCTCAGGGGCTGAGGAAAGGCATTGCCGCTGATATAAGATAACAGCAGGGCTATCCCCTTGGCCACCGAAAGGGCTATCCAGGCCAAAAAGCTTCCCATAAAAGTTAAACCTCCCCCAAGGTTGCGGTCCCTAATAGTATATGGAGGAGGCCTTTCCATCAGTGCCTGTCCTTATCAGGTCCTGGGTTTTCCCCGGAAAGTGAGAAACAGGGGAAGGAAAAGGGGCATAAAATAGACTAGGCTCTGGTAGGAGGGGTGAAAGGTGATTTTGGCCTTGGCTTTGGGGGGGAGGGGGTATAAAAGGCGCTGCCCATCTGGGGGTACTCCAAGTTTTGGAAGAAAACCGCGTCCGCCCTTCCATAATAATGGGCACCAGCTCCGGATCCATAGCTGCCACCCTTTACGGATCCGGATATCTCTACTCCCTTGAGCAGTTCTCTTCCCTCTTGCCCTGGGATCAGATCTTAAAGTGGGAAAAATTAACTAGATTTACCGGGCTTCCCCTGGGATTGCTTAAAAGCAATGCGGTGGAAAGGCTTCTCAAAAAGATTTTGGGTGACAAAAAGCTTTCCCAGTTAAAACCCCTTATCGGGGTGGTGGCCACGGATCTGGCTACAGGAGAAACGGTGGTATACGCCTCCTGGGAACCCCTGGGAAAACTGCCGCCCCAAGTGGTGGCAGGGGGAGATCAGCCTGCCTGGCAGGCGGTAAGGGCCAGCATCTCGGTACCAGGGCTCTTTGTCCCCTATCAAATAGGCCATCGATGGCTGGGGGATGGAGGGGTTACAGATAATGTGCCCGCCCACCTATGCCGTCTATGGGGAGCGGAGAGGGTAATAGCGGTGGATCTGGGATGTCCCTCAAAACCTAAAAATTTTCGCCATCTGGCGGAAGTCCTGTGGCAGTGCTACGAGATTGCCAGCAGGAGGAATGTGGCTTTCGCTCACGAATATGCCGATCTGGTCCTGAGGCCCATTAAAAGACCGGTGAGTTCATGGGATTTTTCCGCTTTTTCCGAGATGGTTCAGGCAGGCCGGGAGGAGGCCCAAAACCAGCTGGAAAATATAAAAAAATTGATCCAAGGCAAAGCCGGCTAGATACGCCTGTGAAATCTTTCCGCAGCCCTTTTTACTTTCTGAACGTATTCCTGGGTTTCCCTATATGGGGGTATCCCGCCATAGCGGCACACCGCCCCTGGACCCGCATTGTAGGCGGCCAGGGCCAGGTCTAAAGATCCGAACCGGAGCCAAAGATCTTTAAAGTAGCAGACCCCGGCCTCCAGATTTTCCTCGGGTTCAAAGGGGTCTTTTACCCCCAAACTCCAGGCCGTTTCTGGCATGAGCTGCATCAGCCCCATGGCCCCGGCAGGAGAAACCGCTTTGGGATCGAAACCCGATTCCACCTCCGCCATGGCAGCCAGGAGGTTGTAAGGCAAACCATGGCGGGAAGCCACCCTATCTATGAGGGCCTCCACAGGAACCTTACTGGGAGGGCGCCCCTAAACCCCGCACGAAGTTTGGCAGCGGGGATAAAAAGCCCCCTCCTTTCGAGGGGGGATATCCAGCAACCTCCACAACAACATTAAGAAAGGGTAAAACCCGGGAGAGGAGCGGGAAGGCTCCACCGCCCTTATCTGAATCCATTGGGAAAGCACCCGGGCCAGCTGGCTTATGGACATGGGCTTTAGCCCCCTATGGGTTACTCTTAAAAATTATTATTCGGATCTATAGAGAAAAGCTTTAGCTACGGCACCACCCGGATCCGACCTTCTCCCGGGAGCACTTCTCCCACCACCCGGGCCACCCTTACCCCTTTTTCTTCCAGCAGGCAGAGAAGATCTTCCACCTTCTCCGGGGCCACGGAGATCAGCAGGCCTCCAGAGGTCTGGGGATCAAAAAGTACGTCCTGAAGTTCCTGCGGGACACCAGAGTCTATCTCCACCGCCTCTCCGCAGAAACGGCGGTTATTGTAAGCCCCTCCAGGAACCAGCCCCATGGAGGCGTACTCCAGTACTTCAGGCAAAAGGGGTAGATTCCCTGCCCTGATCAATAGATCCACCCGGCTCCCCCTGGCCAGTTCCAGAGCGTGACCCATAAGGCCAAAGCCGGTGATATCGGTGCAGGCATGGGCCCCCACCTCCACCATGGCCTCTGCGGCTGCCCGGTTTAAGGTGACCATCCAGCTCATGGCTGCTTTTTCCGCTTCCGGAGAGGCCATCTCTGCTTTGACCGCAGTGGCTATAATCCCCGTGCCCAAGGGCTTGGTGAGGACCAGTTTATCCCCGGGCCGGGCATTGCTGTTGGTCTTCACCTGCTGGGGATGGACTATACCCGCCACGGAAAGCCCGTACTTGGGCTCCATATCGTCCACGCTGTGCCCGCCCACCAGAACAGCTCCTGCCTCCAGAACCTTCTCCACCCCACCCCGCAAGATTTCCTCTAAAATGCTCAGGTGCAGCTTTTTGGGAGGAAAGCACACTATATTCAGGGCGGCTATGGGCCGTCCCCCCATGGCGTACACGTCGCTTAAGGAGTTGGCGGCGGCGATCTGGCCGAACATATAGGGGTCGTCCACTATAGGGGTGAAAAAGTCCAGGGTCAAGATCAGGGCTATATCATCCGTCAGCTTATAAACAGCAGCGTCGTCGCTGGTCTCCACCCCCACCAGGAGGTTGGGATCCCGCATAGGAGGCAGCTTGCTCAAGAGTTCGCTCAGGGTCCCCGGACCCAGCTTGGCAGCTCACCCGGCAGCGGCGGCCATCTGAGTGAGCTTGACTTTATCTATGGTCAAGGGTTCATGATCTCTTTCTTGAGCCATATTCCTTCCCCCCTTTCAAGCTCCCCTTATTTTAGCACGAAGGGGGAAGATTATGTATAACTATTTGTTATGGTTTGGATCCGTAGAGCTGCTGCGCCTGCCGGTGTTCTTCCCAGAAAGAGCTGAAATGGTGGGATCCGTCAGGCCTGGCCACAAAAAATAAAAAGGGAACCGAAGGAGGGGCGAAGGCCGCCTCCAGAGAGGCCCGTCCGGGATTGCAGATGGGAGCAGGGGGAAGCCCCCGCACCCTATAAGTATTAACAAGTATTAAAAGGAGAAGGGATATCCAAATCCCTATAGGAGAGTACAGGTTTGGGGGAAGGCAAAAGGTATTCCACGGTGGCACAGGATTGAAGGGGCATTCCCTGCCGTAAACGGTTTAAAAATACCGCAGCCACCAGGGGCCTTTCCTCGTCCAGCTTGGCCTCTCTTTCCACTATGGAGGCCAGGATCACCATCTCCCTGGGGCTGAGCCCTGCCCGGCAAGGCCCGGAGGCCGCCATATCCTGATATATTTCATGGAAACGTCGCAACATGAGGAGAACTATGTCCTGCCCTCCCATATCCGGGGTTATCTTAGTAAGTATCTGGAAAAAGAAATCCCTGGAGCCTCTCGGGTCCGGAAACCCCTTCATCTATAAAATCCCTTATCTGGGGAAACCCGCCGAAGTCAAAGCGGGAAACAGCTTCTATAAACTCCTCTTGCCTCAAAAGGCCCTTTTTCTCTAA
The DNA here is from genome assembly GCA_011375465.1 of Neomoorella mulderi. Lineage (GTDB taxonomy): Bacteria > Bacillota > DSM-521 > Neomoorellales > Neomoorellaceae > SpSt-1133. Next base: position 22,067 of record DRZV01000090.1, on the reverse strand, counting down.
AAGGGCTGCCACCTGCCGGACAGTGCTCCCCTCGGGAATGGTGATGTCCACCGCCCTATTGCTTCCTCGGGATAATAACCCCACTATTTCCCCCAGGGAGAGGCCGGGGCAGATGGAGTAAGGCCCTGCCCCGAGCTGCCCCTCCTTTCCCCTGAACCTGACGTAAAGCTTGAAGGCCGAGGCGCTCTTTACCAGCCCCTGTCTTTTTAGCTCTGAGGCTATGGCAGCGGTGCTGGCCCCGGGAGATATGTTGACCACTTTAGGGGTGGAATCGGCTGGAGGCGGGATTAGAAGCTCGAAAAAAGCCACCGAGGTCATGGCAGCCACCAGAGCTGCCAGGATAAGGGCTACAGCCCTCATCTCCCGGATAAACCTTTTGCCGGCATTTCCAGCCATTTATTCTTTTTTCCCCCTGCTTATAAAAGGAAAAGCCCGCTCCAGCGGGCTCCTTCTTTTCTACTCCTCTAAATTTTCCAGCCTTTCCTCCCAGGCCTGCACTACCCGTTCCCACTCTTCCTCGTCTTCTATCTCCCTCAGCACCTCGTTGCCCTCTTCGTCCACATCGATTTTAAGCACTATGGCCTCGTCGGGTTCGCTCTCTTCCCCCACCGGCAGGAGCACGGCGTACTCGTCCTCGTCCACGCTCAGGATATCCACCACCAGAAACTCGTGTTCCTTTCCTTCCTCATCGGTGAGGATAATGGTATTCTCCTGTTGAGACATTTTTTTCACTCCCTTTATAAAAAAGCTAGACCTAGCATACCCCATCCCTTCGGCTCCGGTCAAGGTATCCCTGTAAAATAACTGCGGCCGCCACCTTATCCACTGTTCTGCGCCTGCGGGCCCGGGAGAGATCTGCTTCCAAGAGCACCCGCTCCGCCACCTTGGTGGTATACCTTTCATCAAAAAACACAACGGGCAGATTCAACGAGGAAGAGAGCTTTTCCCCCCATTCCAGGATTTCTTTGGCCTCTTCCCCATAGCTCCCGTCGGTCCTGCGGGGTAAACCCACCACTATCTGGGTAACGTTGTAGGCCTTCACTATTTTCTTTATCTCTTCCACATCTTTTTCCCAATTCTGACGCTTTATGACGGTCAGGGCTTGCGCCCTCCACCCCAGGGGGTCGCTGATGGCCACCCCGATGGTATTTTTGCCCACATCCAGACCTAGAATCCGGCGCTCAGGCATCTTGCCCCTGAACTTCCCGCAACTTTTTCTCCCAGTAAGCCACCCTTTCTTCCAGACGGCTGAGAATCCGCTGATCTTCGGCGGTAAAAAAACCGCTTTCCACCTTGGCCTTTACCTTTTCTATATGCTGCTTCATGGTGTCCAGTCCCCGCTGATAGAGATCTAGGGCATAAGCTGCCCGTCCCCTCTCGTGGGCCCATCCCTTCTGCCAGTCCCTTATGGCTGCCTTCAACAGATCGAAGAATTTATCCCCTTCGGAAAAGAGGTTCACCGCCACTTCTATATCCCCAAAGGCCATGCTATTCCCCCTCAGCCCAGATAATTTTGGAGCAGCTCCGCCAGGATCTCATCCCTCTCCAGCTTGCGGATGAGGTTGCGGGCCCCCTTATGGTTGGTAATATAGGCGGGATCGCCGGAGAGGAGATAGCCCACTAGCTGGTTTATAGGGTCATAACCCCTCTCCCTCAGAGCAGCCTGAACTTCCTCCAAAACCTGCCTTACCCCCATCTTCTCCTCTTGGGCCACCTTGAAGGTCATGGTTTCTTCCATATCTCGAGACATGCCCTCACGCTCCTTGTTTGCTTTCCCCCAGCATCCGGGTTACCATCTGTAGGCCGTGCTCCAGCGCTTGAGGTAACCTGTGGGGATCCCTGCCTCCTGCCTGGGCCATTTCCGGCCTCCCCCCACCACCTCCTCTGCAGATTTTGGCCACTTCCTGGATTATCCTGCCCGCATGGAGTCCCCTGGCCACCAGATCCTTGGTAACCATGGCCACCAAAAGCGCTTTATCCCCCTTGCGGGCCCCCAGGATCACCACCCCTGAGCCCAGGGCATCCCTTACCTTATCAGCCCAGCTCCTCAAGGCATCCCCATCTGGGGCTTCCACCACGGCAGCCACCACCCTGGCTCCGCCCACCTCCCGGGCCTGGGCTACGAGTTCCTGGACAGAAGCGCGGGCCAGCCTATCCCGCAGCTTCTCCAGTTCCCTCTCCAGCTCCTTCTGCCTCTCCAGGATCTGCTCCAACCTGGTCAGCACTTCTTCTGGGGAACTTTTCAGGAGCTTGGCTATGGCGGCCAGCTTTTCCCTTTCCTGATCCACCACCTCCAGGGCCCTTTCCCCGGTCACCGCTTCTATCCGCCTCAGACCCGCACCAACGCTGCTCTCCCCGATTATCCGGAAGAGGCCCACCTCAGCGGTGGAATTCAGATGGGTCCCTCCGCACAGCTCTAGGCTGTAATCCCCTATCTTTACTACCCGGACCACTTCCCCGTATTTTTCTCCAAAGAGGGCCACCGCCCCCATGGCCTGGGCCTCTTTAAAAGAGGTCTGCAGAACCTCAACGGGCAGGTTAGCTAGGATCTGACGGTTTACCTCCCTTTCCACCGCCCTCAACTCCTCTTCCGTGAGGGGGGCGAAATGGGTAAAATCGAAGCGCAACCTGTCAGGGGCCACCAGGGAGCCGGCCTGACGCACATGCTCCCCCAGGATCCTTTTGAGGGCCCGGTGCAGAAGGTGGGTGGCGGTGTGATTGCGGGCAATGGCAAGGCGCCGCTGTTTACCAACTTTCACCTTGACTTTTTGCCCCACCTTCAGCTCGCCCCGCCTTATCTCCACCATATGGATTATGCGGTCATCAGGCAATTTCTGGGTATCAGCTATAAAGGCTTCACCGGTGTCCCAGAGGAGAACTCCCTGATCCCCCACTTGACCGCCCCCTTCAGGATAACAGGGGGTGCGGTCCAGGAGCACCTGTACCCGGCTGCCTTCCCCGGCCTTTTCCAGCCTCTCCTCCCCCTCCAAAAGGGCCACGACCGTGGCCTCCCCTTCCAGATTTTCATAGCCGATAAACTGGGTGGGCTGGGTTCCTGCCAGTTTAGCTGCCAGGGCAGGAGAAAAGGGATAGATCCGGGCCCCCTCTTGGGCCGCTCTGGCCCTTTCCCTCTGCTGCTCCAGAGCCCGGGCAAAGCCCTCCCGGTCTACCCTAAAACCCTTCTCCGCAGCTATCTCCTCGGTGAGGTCCAGGGGAAAACCGTAGGTATCGTAGAGCAGGAAAGCCTTCTCCCCCGGAATCGTATCTTCTCCCCTCTTTTCCAGCTCCTCCAGGAGCCCGCTTAAAAGCTTAAGGCCTTCGCTGAGGGTTTCCTGGAAGCGCTCCTCCTCCTGGCGGATCACGGCGGCTATATATCCCTTTTGCTCCTCCACCTCCGGATAGGCTTCTCCCATGATGGCCGCCACCTTTTCCACCAGGGAATAGAGATAGGGGCCCTCGATGCCCAAAACCCTCCCCAACCTGGCACCTCGGCGCAGGATCCTCCTTAAAACGTAGCCCCGGCCCTCGTTGCTGGGCAACACCCCATCGGCTATGAGGAAAGTGCAGGCCCGGGAATGATCTGCGATCACCCGGAAGGGGAATCCCTCCGCTCCAGGGGAATAGGTGCGGCCGCTGAGCTTTTCCACCGCCTGGATCAAAGGCCAGATCAGGTCGGTTTCAAAATTGCTGTCCACCCCCTGCATCACCGAGGCTATGCGCTCTAGTCCCATCCCGGTATCCACGCTGGGGCGGGGAAGGGGGGTCAGCAGGCCAGTTTCATCCCGGTTGTACTGCATGAAGACCAGGTTCCATACCTCCAGCCAGCGGTCACAATCGCACTCCCCCAGGGCGCACCCGGGGCCACAGGCGAACTTCTCGCCCCGGTCGTATATAATCTCGGTGCAGGGACCGCAGGGACCGGTCTCCCCCATGGACCAGAAATTGTCTTTTTCCCCCAGGCGGACTATCCGATGGGCGGGAAAACGGATATCTTGCCTCCATATATTGTAAGAATCTTCGTCTTCCCTATAGACTGTAACCCATAGCCTTTCTGCCGGTACCTGCAAGTTATCCACCAAGAACTCCCAGGCATAAGCTATGGCTTCCCTTTTGAAATAATCACCAAAGGAGAAATTTCCTAACATCTCAAAAAAGGTTAAATGCCGGGCCGTGCGCCCCACCATCTCTAAATCATTATGCTTCCCCCCGGCCCGCAAGCACTTCTGAACTGTAACCGCCCTCTTGTAGGGCCTTTCTTCCAAGCCCAGGAACACATTTTTGAACTGCACCATACCTGCATTGGTGAACAGAAGGGTGGGATCTCCCACGGGCACCAGAGAGGAACTGGGCACCACTGTATGGTCCCTCTCGGCGAAGTAGCGCACGAAACGCTGGCGTATCTCCTTCCCGGTCAAACACTTCACTCCCTTACAAAAGTAAACCTCGCCCCCGCCCCGGGGCGGTGAACGAGGTACGTCCGGCCAGGTTTTCCTTCATTATACTGAAAGAGCCCTTCCCTTGTCAACAAAAGCTCAACCGCTGCCCACCAGGCGCTCCCAAAAGAATTTCAGCAGCTTCCAGCCCATGGCGGCTATGGGCACAGCCAAAAGGAGCCCCCATAGGCCCGCCACTTCCCCTCCAGCCAGGAGCAAGAAGATCACCACCAGGGGGTGCAGCCCCACCCTGTCGCCTAAAATTTTGGGTCCCAACCAGATACACTCCAGCTGCTGCACCGCGAGCAAAATCACCAGGGCCAGCATGGCTTTCCTCTTGCCCTCCAGCAGGGTGAAGGCCAGCAGGGGTATGGCCCCCAAAACCGGCCCGAAGTAGGGAATGAGGTCGGTCAGCCCCACTATGATGCCCAAAATCACCGCGTATTGAGACCCTATGAGGAACAGGCCCACGCCGGTTAAAAGGCCCACCAGGAGGGATACCAGCACGTCCCCGTAAAGGAAACTGACCAAAATTTTTTCCATTTCCATCCATAAGCCTATAAAATTTTCCCTTATCCCTGAAGGCAGGATCCTGGCAGCCCACCTGCCTATCTCCTCGCTATCCCGCAGAAAATAATAGGCCAGGAAAGGGGCCAACAGGAGGAGGGGGAGATCGGCCATGAAGGCCAGCAGGTGATCCAGGAAGCTCCTGGCTGCCTGCTGGGTAGCCCCGCTGACCCTTAGCAGGGTTTCATCTAAAAAACTCCTGAAGGCCAGGGGCAAAACCGCCTGATGGTAGCGGTGATGGAATCCCTGGATGATTCCCTCCACTTCTGCGGTAAAAAAGGGGAGCTGGCTTAAAAAATAATTCAATTCTCGTAAAAGCCGTGGGAGGACCAAGAGAAAAAAGGCAGGACCAGGATGCCCAGGCCCAGATAGCAGATCCAAAGGGTCTGGTTCCGGCTGCAGCCCTTTTTCTCCAACCATTTCACCGCCGGCCAGAGGAAATAAGCCAGTATACCTCCTGCCAGGAAGGGCAAAAGGGCCCCCCGAACCCGGTAAAGAAAAAACAAGGTCGCGGCCAGGAAAAGGCCGCCGACCAGGAAACGGAGGCGCTTGCTTTTGATCATGGAACTATCTTTCCCTTATCTGATGGTGGAGAATCCCTATTTTCTGTTTTCGCCTTTTTGCCCCTTCTCCTGGAAGGGCTTCCCCCTCCCCCTGAAGGGGGGTGTACCAGAGGAGGGCTCCTAGGAGACCCAGAAAGGCTCCTGCTATGAATCCTCTCCAGAAATTGGTTGCCATGGGCCTCTACCCTTCCAGAGCTATGAGGCTTCCGTCTTCGGAAACATTGAAGATCTGGTGTTTTTCGTTAAACTCCACGCAACAATCCCAGCAGTAGTACTGATTATTGCCTATCTTGCCTATGGCTTTGCTGCCACAACGGGGACAACGCCTCATCATTTTCCCTCACCCCTTTTCTAAAATTGAGTAATTCCTCCAGGGAAATTTCCCTTAAAGGTACTTGTTGGCGTCCATGAATAAGGTCATCTATAATTCCTTCAGAAACCTCAAGGGAGGTGATATCTCCGGTAGAGGGATCTACAATAAAATCTTCCAGGCTATGGCCTTGGCCCCAGAGGCTACAACCTTTTACCTCTCTCCAGCTCTTTAACCCAGAGGGAGGATCCCCAGAGGGAGGGCTTTCCTGGATCTCAAACCCCGCCGGATCCCTCCACGCTAAGGACTTAAAGGGAACGGCTCCCTCCAGCTCGCCCTCCAGGATCAGGGCCTCCACTTTGCCGGTATGGGGATCGAAGAGCAGGTCCACAATCCGGCCTGCTTCCCTACCTCCTCCCGGGTACCAGACCGGCAACCCCAGAATCTCTCTTCCCTTCAAATGCAGAAACCCTCCAGAAACGAGTTCTAGGGTTATTATAACCGGCAGGCCATCCTGCCATACTCGGATTCATAACCTTCAATTATTCCTCCACCCACCACCCACTCTCCCTGGTAGTACACCACCGACTGGCCTGGAGCCATGGCTCCGGGAAAATCCGCAAACTCCACCCGGGCCCGCCCCCCACCTAAATTATACCAAAAAGCAGCCGTCTCTTTACCCCGGTATCTCACCTTGGCGGTGATCTCTGCCGAAGGAGGAGGCTCTTCCCACAATATATAGTTGTTTTCCCGGGAGAAGAGTACCCTCATCTTTTTTAAATCCCCTTCCTCCCCCACTATGAGGGCGTTGCGCTGCACGTCCCACCCCAGGACAAAATAGGGTTTCCCTGAGCCCAGGCCCAATCCGCGGCGCTGCCCTACGGTGTAAAAGGGGAGGCCCTGGTGGTAACCCAGGAGGCGGCCCCTCACATCCAGTATGGGTCCGGGCTTTATCCTGTCTCCGGCCCTCTCTCTTAGAAATCGTCGGTAATCTCCTCTGATAAAGCATATATCCTGGGATTCCCTTGCCTGGGCTCCGGGAAGTCCCCACCTTTGGGCCATTTCCCTCACTTTCCCCTTGGTGTACCCCCCCAGGGGGAATAATATGTGCCTCAGCTGCTCCTGCTTGAGGCCGTAGAGGAAGTAACTCTGATCCTTGGCCTTATCCCTGCCCTTGGCCAGAAGGTAACGCCGCCTCCCCTCATGGTAGAGGCAGCGGGCATAATGACCTGTAGCCAGAAAGGGGAAGCCCAATTCCTGGGCCCTCTCCAGGAGAAAGCCAAACCTTATCTTTAAATTGCAGATAACGCAGGGGTTGGGGGTCTCCCCTTTAAGATAGCTTTCCAGGAAATAGGAGACCACCACCTTCTCAAAGAGCTCCTTTATGTCGTAGACGTAAAGGGGTATCTGGAGGTGGCGGGCTGCCTTCTGGGCCGCTTCCTGGATTTTATAGTCCCCGTGCACCAAAACCGCCCCTGCCACCTCAAAGCCCTGCTGTAAAAGCAGGGCAGCGGCAGTGGAGCTGTCCACCCCGCCGCTTAAGGCCACCATGGCTCTCCTGGAAGAAACCGCCACCTTAGCCTCCTAAATGGCCTTTTGGTAAGAAGGGGAGAGCTGCCTCAGGCGGAAAACCGCCTCAGGCAGGACTTCCAATACGTAGTCTATATCCTCTTCGGTATTGTCCCGGCCCAGGGTGAGCCTGAGGGATCCGTGGGCCAATTCCGGAGGAAGGCCCAAGGCCAGGAGCACGTGGGAAGGCCCTGCTTCCCCAGTGCTGCAGGCGGAACCGCTGGAGGCCGCTACCCCCTTACAGTCCAACTCCACCAGGAGGGACTCCCCCTCCACGTGGGCAAAGCAGAAGCTAGCGTGATTGGGTATCCTCTTCTCGCGGTGTCCGGTGAGCACCAGGTCCTCAATCCGCCCCAACACGCCTTTTACCAGTTTATCCCTTAAGGCCTGCAAGCGGGGCATCTCCTTATCCATTTCCTGTAAGGCCAGTTCTGCTGCCCGGCCCATCCCCACTATGCCCGGCACATTTTCCGTGCCCGGCCTTATCCCCCGCTCCTGACCTCCCCCGAAGAGGAGGGGATGGAGATCCACCCCCTTCCGCACATACAGAGCCCCTACCCCTTTAGGACCGTAGATTTTATGGGCCGAGAGGCTGAGGAGGTCCACCGACAGTTTTTCTACATTTATGGGGATTTTGCCCGCGGCCTGTACCGCGTCGGTATGAAAAATGATCCCCCTCTCTCGGGCCAGCCTGCCAATCTCTTCTATGGGCTGGATCGTGCCTATCTCGTTGTTGACGTACATGACGCTCACCAGTATGGTGTCTTTTCTGAGGGCCCGAGACAGCTGCTCCACCTCCACCAAGCCCTCAGGGGTCACCGGCAGATAGGTAACCTCAAAGCCCTGGCCTTCTAAATATTTCAAGGGCTGGAGTACCGCCTGGTGCTCTATGGAGGAAGTGATGATGTGCCTTCCCCTCTCCCGGTGGGCCCAGGCTACCCCCAGGAGGGCCAAATTATCCGCCTCGGTTCCCCCGCTGGTAAATATTATCTCCTCAGGCTGGGCTCCTATAAGCCTGGCCACCTTGGACCTGGCCTCTTCCACCGCCCTCCTGGCCTCCCTACCCCAGCTGTATAATACCGAAGAGGGATTGCCAAAGGCCGTGGGACCCAGGAAGGGCTCCATGGCTTCCCTGACTTCCGGGCGCACCGGTGTGGTGGCGCTATGGTCTAGATATATCCTCCTTATGGGGTTCACCCTCTTCCCTCGAGGATTTTTGCTTCAACCTGCTCACCATATCCTCTAAAGTGAAGCTGTCCAGGATATCCTTTATGGCCAGCTCGATCTTCTTCCAGATTTCCCGGGCTACACAAAAATCAGCCTGCTGGCAGGGAGCCCCTTCCCAGAGGCATTCCACCGGGTGCAGGGGGCCTTCCAACAGGCGGATTATCTCCCCCAGGGTTATATCCCTGGGGGATCGGCTCAGAAGATAGCCCCCTTGAGGCCCTTTTACCCCCTTCACCAAGCCCCCCCGCCTTAAGAGGAACAGCAATTGCTCCAGATAGCTGGAGGGTATATCCTCCTTCTCGGAGATGCGCCTTAAAGGGATAGGTCCCTGGCCATAGTGTTGGGCCAAGAATATCATGGCCCTCAGGCCGTATCTTCCCCTGGTGGACAGCTTCATCTTTTCACCCCGATACAGAAAATATCATACCTTTTTAGTAAGGTATTTGTCAATATAAAAAACCCGGAGGGTTTCCGGGTTTTTACGCTACTTGGGCAGGTGCTCCAGGATCCTGTCCATGATCTCCATGAGGGGCCCGTTATACAGGGCCATCTCCCCCCTGTCGCAGGCCGCTGCCAGCAGGGGATCCACCGGCAACACTCCCAGGAGGGGAATACCCGCCTCTTCGGCCACCTCCTCCGCCTGGCTGGGACCGTAGGGGAAAAGGTTGCGGCCGCAATGGGGACAGGTTATATAGCTCATGTTCTCCACCAGGCCCAGCACCTTGACCCCCATGAGGGAAGCCATCTTCATGGCCTTTTTCACCACCATCTGCACCAGCTCCTGGGGGGAGCTGACCAGGATAAGGCCGTCCACCGGCAGAGATTGGAGAACGGTCAGAGGGGCATCGGCAGTACCGGGCGGCAGGTCCACCAGGAGATAATCCAGCTTGCCCCATATGACGTCTGTCCAGAACTGCTGGATAGCCCCGCTTATCAGAGGACCTCTCCACACCACCGGGTCGTTCTCATGGGGAAGGAGAAGGTTCAAGGACATGATCCTGATCCCTTCTGGTGTCTGGGGAGGGATCAGGCCCTGGCCTATATTCTCAGGCGGCTGTCTCAGGCTGAACATCTTGGGTATGCTGGGCCCCGTTATATCCGCATCCATTATCCCTACATTATAGCCCTTCCTCTGGAGGGCTACAGCCAGCAAGGCGGTGAGGGAAGATTTGCCCACCCCACCCTTTCCGCTCATGACGCCTATCACATGCTTTATCTCGCTGAGCTCGTGGGGAGGAATGCGGGTGCTCTCCTTGGCCCTGCAGGAACCGGCCTGTTGACAGTTTTGGCAGCTCTTATGCTCCATAAGTTTTTCACCCCGAATCCGATTATAGCGTAAAATTGACCAATGTTCAATAAAAAATTATGCCATTTTTAACTTTACCCTGGCCATGATAAAATAAAATCAACGGAAAAGGCAGGTGAAGCCCATGGACCTGTTCGAAGCCGCCAGCCAGGCCCGCAGGTTACAGCAGGCCCCCCTGGCCACCCGCATGCGACCCCGAACCCTGGAGGAGCTGGTGGGCCAGGAAAAAATCTTAGGTCCCGGGACCCCCCTGCGCCTGGCCATAGAACGGGACTGCCTGAGCTCCCTTATCCTATGGGGACCTCCAGGAACAGGAAAAACCACCTTGGCCCAGATCATAGCCCGCCGAACCCGCTCCCATTTCGAGACTTTAAATGGGATGCTGGATGGGGTAAACGAGATAAAAAGGGTCATCAATTCGGCCAAAGAACGGGAAAAATTTTATCAACAGAAAACCGTCCTTTTTGTGGATGAAATCCATCGCTGGGCCAAAAACGTCCAGGATGCCCTCCTGCCCTGGGTGGAAGAGGGGCTGATCATCCTGATAGGGGCTACGGTGGAAAATCCCATGTTCACCATCAATCCCGCCCTGCGCTCCCGTTCCCGCATAGTCCGCCTGGAGCCCCTGGCGCCCCAAGATATCTTGATCCTGCTGCAGCGGGCCCTGAAGGACAAGGAACGGGGGTTAGGGCAACTGGAGATACAGGCGGAAGAGGGGGCGCTGGAATACTTGGCCCATGCCGCTGGAGGGGACGCCCGGGTAGCCCTCAACACCCTAGAGTTCGCAGCCCTCATAAGTGCTCCTGAGGGAGGAGGGCCCATAACCCTCACCAAAGAGGTTCTGGCCCAAGCCCTCCAGCAAAGGCCCCTTAGCTATGATAAAGAAGAGGAGCACTACAACTGCGTCTCCGCCTGGATAAAGAGCATGAGGGGGTCGGATCCCGACGCGGCCCTCTACTGGCTGGCCCGTATGCTGAAAGCAGGGGAGGATCCTCTCTATCTGGCACGCAGGCTCATGGTGCACGCGGCTGAAGATGTGGGCCTGGCAGACCCCCAGGCCCTGCTGGTGGCTGCGGCGGCAGCCCTGGGGGTAGAAAGGGTGGGACTGCCGGAAGGCCGGCTCCTTCTGGCCCAGGCCACCCTGTATATAGCCCTGGCCCCCAAGAGCAATTCGGTTATAGCCTCCATAGAGGCGGCCATGGCCGCGGTGGAAAGGGAGGGCACCCCACCTGTCCCTGCCCATCTGCGGGACGCCAGCTATCCAGGGGCCAAAGCCCTGGGACACGGCCAAGGGTACAAGTATCCCCACCAGTACCCCCGCGGTTGGGTGGAGCAGGATTACCTGCCCGCCAGCTTGAAAGGGAAAGAGTTCTACCGGCCCAAGGAAGAGGGGGAAGAAGCCAGATTAAAAGCCGCCTGGCAAGAACGTACCAGGCGGCAGGGCTGAGCTCATAGATACCTTTCTATTACCTGGGCCAGGCGATCTTTGGTCTGATACCCTATGAGCTGGGCCACCTTTTCCCCCTGTTTGAACAGGATCACCGTGGGTATGCTCATTATATTGTACCTCTCGGCTATGGAAGGATGATCGTCCACATTCAGCTTGGCCACTTTAACCTTACCCTCATACTCCTGGGCTATGCTATCCACCACCGGGGCGAACATGCGGCAGGGACCGCACCAGGCGGCCCAGAAATCCACCAGCACCAAACCCGGATCCTGCAGAACCTCCCTAGAAAAATTTTCTTCGGTGAGCTCGATGATAGAAGCCATAATTTTCCTCCTTGTTTGCTTTAATAATTATTTGTAACTATTATAACAGACCTCTGGCCGATTTTTCCACTTTTTTAAAAAACCATAACAAAATTTTATCTAAGTTTTATCCAAAATACCCTTCAAGGCGGCATAGGCCAAAAATAATCCCGCAGTGGCCGGCACGAAGATCATGCTGCCCACCGCTCCAGGGGAGGGGAGATCCTGGGGAAGTTCCAGGGAATAGACCACCTGGATGCGGGGTTCTATCCCCATCTGTCTCAGACGCCTCTTTATCTCTCGGGCCAGGGGGCAGCCCTTTACCTCCTGGAGGGAACCCAGCCGCACGCAGGTGGGGTCCAGCCTTCTGCCCATGCCCATGCTGCTGGCCATGGCCAGGTCCCTTTCTCGGGCCATGAGGATCAAATCCACCTTGGCTTCTATTTCGTCCACGGCATCTATTAAAAAGTCCAGCCTTTGGGGGACAAGCTCTCTTTTTTCCCGAGAATATCTCTCCTGACAGGGCACCACCTCCAGGGCGGGATTTATATCACGGCAGCGCTGGGCCAGCACCTCCACCTTGGGCCTTCCCTGGGTGCTGCGGAGGGCGGGCAGCTGCCGGTTTATGTCCGGGGAAGAGACCACATCGGGGTCCATCAAGAAGAGAAACCCTACGCCTGATCGGGCTAGGGCTTCCACCGCGAAAGATCCCACGCCTCCGGTGCCTATGACTGCCACCCGGGCCTGGGCCAGCTTATGTAAATTTTCTTCTCCCAGAAGATGGCGGCTGCGGCTCCAGATGTCCATGGCCAAAACAAAACCCCGCGGTGCCGTGTGCCCCGTGTGTTCAATGAACCCGGTCCTCCAGGTGGGTGCCCTCCCGAGCGCTTCCCGCTTCCCCGATACCAGGGCCTGCAGTCCACGCCCGGAGTTAGGCTCCCTTTCTATAGGTGTTGGCTCAGAACCTCACAGGGATCACGGGCACCGCAGGGTGTCCTCTGTTCTCTTGTTTTCCTCGCATCTTCATTTTAACACAGGCATAACGATTCTGCAAGATGCCTTGAAATTACAGGGCCTGTTTTTTGTTCTCCCTGGGACTGTAGATCTTTATGTGCAGCTCCTCCAGCTGATGGGCAGAAACCGCTGCCGGTGCTCCGGTGAGCAGGCAGGTGCCGCTCTGGGTCTTGGGAAAGGCTATGCAGTCCCTTATGGTCTGCCGCCCGGCCATCAACATGACCAGCCTATCCAAACCCAGGGCTATGCCGCCATGGGGAGGGGTGCCGTATTCAAAGGCTTCCAGCAGGAAGCCGAACTTGTCCTCCACCTCCTCCGGGGGCAGGCCCAGGAGCTGAAAAATTTTCTCCTGGATATCCCGGCGGTGAATACGGATGCTGCCTCCCCCCAGCTCCACGCCGTTCAGCACCAGATCATAGGAGAGGGCCCTGACCTTCAGGGGATCCTTATCCAGGAGGGGCCAATCCTCTTCCCTGGGCATGGTGAAGGGGTGGTGGACGGAGGTGAGGCGCCTTTCCCCAGGATCATATTCCAGCAGGGGGAAATCCAATACCCAAAGGAAGGACCAAGGGGGGGAATCCCCCAGACAGTGAAGGCGTCCCAATTCCTCCCTGAGGGCGCCCAGGACCGCAGCAGCCACCTCCTCCTTATCGGCCACCATGATGAGGAGATCCCCCTGCTTGGCGCCGGTTTTGGCCTGCAGCCGCTCTATCCCTTCCGGAGTGAAAAATTTGGCTATGGGAGAGCGGACCCCCTCAGGGGTAAAGGCCATCCAGGCCAGTCCTTGAGCGCCCAGGCTTACCGCCCTCTGGGTCAATTCCTCCAGTTCCTTGCGGGAATAGGAAGCCCCTCTAGGGAGGCAGAAAGCCCTCACCACACCCCCTTCTTCCACGGTGCGGGTGAAAACCTTAAATCCCGCACCCTTCACCTCGGAGGATATATCCTGGATCTCCAGGGCAAAACGCAGATCGGGCCTGTCGGTGCCGTAACGGGCCATGGCCTCGGCAAAGGTAAGGCGGGGAAAGGGAAGGGATATCCCCTGTCCCAGGATCCTCTTGAATAGATAGGCGACCAACTCCTCCACCAGGGCCAAGATCTCTTCCCGGGAGGCAAAGGACATTTCCAGATCCAACTGGGTAAACTCCGGCTGGCGATCGGCCCTCAGATCTTCATCCCGGAAGCAGCGGGCTATCTGAAAGTAACGCTCTACCCCCGCCACCATGAGTATCTGTTTGAACAGCTGAGGGGATTGGGGTAAAGCGAAGAAGCTGCCCGGCTGGAGGCGGCTGGGCACCAGGAAATCCCTGGCCCCCTCCGGGGTGCTCCGGGTAAGGATGGGGGTCTCCACCTCCCAAAACCCCTTTTCCCGCAGGAAGTCCCTGATGGCAGCGGTCACCTCATGCCGGAGCTCCAGGATTTTTTGCATCTCCGGGCGGCGCAGATCCAAATACCGGTATTTCAGGCGCAAGGCCTCCTCTACCTGGAGATTGTCTTCAATGGGAAAGGGAGGGGTTTTGGAGCGGTTGAGGAGGCGCATTTCCCGCACCTCCACCTCCACTTCTCCGGTGGCCAGCTTGGGGTTCACGGTTCCCGGGGGCCGAGGCCTTACCAACCCCCTGACCGCCACCACATACTCGGAGCGCAGTTTCTCCGCCTTGAGGAAGGCCCCGGGTTCCTGGGGATGGCACACCACCTGCACCACGCCGGTCCTGTCCCGTAGATCTATGAATATGAGCCCCCCGTGGTCCCTCCGGCGGTGCACCCAGCCCATGAGGATAACCTCTTGGCCCACGTGCTCGGCTCTCAGTTCTCCACAGCCATGGCTGCGCCGCCACTCCTTCAGGCTATCCAGATCCATCAATTATCCCCCTCTTCTGCCTTCAAGATGTGCTCCTCTATCCTGTCATAGGGTATTGTTTCTTGAACTCCCGAGGCCAAATCCCTCACCACCGCCATGCCTTGGGACATCTCCTCTTCTCCCAGGATGACCACCTTCCGGGCCGGATAGCGGTTGGCGTATTTCATCTGGGCCTTCAAGCTGCGATCCAGATAGTCCCTATCAGCCTTCAGCCCGGCCGCACGCAATCTTTTAAGCAGGGTTACCGCCTTATCCTTGAGGAGGCTGCTGGTCTGGACCACCAGGACGTCCAGCACCAAATCCCGGGAAGGCACACCCCCTTGAGCCTCCAGGGCCAGCAACACCCGCTCCAACCCCAGGGCAAAACCTATGCCCGGGATGGGCTTGCCCCCCAAAAGCTCCACCAGGCCGTCATAACGCCCTCCTCCTCCTATGGCGCTCTGGGCCCCTATCTCCTCCACCACCAGCTCGAAGGCAGTCCTGGTGTAATAATCCAGCCCCCGCACCAGGCGGGGTTCCAGCACAAAATCTATGCCCAGGAGCCCCAGATAGCCCTGGACCTGGTGGAAGTGTTCCCGGCATTCAGGGCAGAGGGAAGAGGTGATGGTGGGGGCCGAAGCCACTACCTGCTGGCAGGACTCCTCCTTGCAGTCGAAAATCCGCAAGGGATTGCGCTCCAGCCTAGCCCTGCAGGTGGGGCAGAGGCGTTCCCGCAACGGGATTAAATACGAAAGCAGCCTTTCCCTGTGCTCCCCCCGGCAGAGGGGACAGCCCACGCTGTTTAAAAGCAGGCGGAAGCGTTTTAAACCCACGGCCTCTAAAAAGGCCACGGCTAGATCTATCACCTCGGCATCCAGGGAGGGATCGGGGGAACCGAAGGCCTCCACCCCAAACTGGTGGAACTGCCGGAGCCTCCCCGCCTGGGGGCGGCCGTAACGGAACATGGGGCCCAGGTAGAACAGCTTGACGGGAAGCCCCTTGGCCTCCAGGTGGTGCTCCAGAAAGGCCCTGGCCACCGGAGCCGTGCCCTCGGGGCGCAGGGTGAGGCTCCGGCCGCTGCGGTCCTTAAAGGTATACATTTCCTTTTCCACGATGTCGGTGGTATCCCCCACCCCTCTATCGAAGAGTTCCGTATGCTCGAAGATGGGGGTCCGGATCTCCCTGTAGCCGTACTGCCAGCTCAGGAGCCGGGCCTTTTCTTCTATAAAGTACCATTTGCCCACCTCTTCAGGCAAGACGTCCTCTGTACCTCGGGGTCGGCTAATCAAGTTCCACTCCTCCATCTTTTAAAAAGGGGTTGGTTTCCTTTTCATGTCTCAGGGTGGAAGCCGGACCATGGCCGGGATAGACTTTCAGCCGATCCGGCAGGGGCATTATCTTCTCCTTGATGGACCGCAACAGCTGCTCCCTTGAACCTCCAGGAAAATCGGTCCTGCCTATGGAGCCGGCAAAGAGGGTATCCCCCGTGAATATAACCTCCTCCCCCACCAGGCAGATGGATCCAGGGGTGTGCCCCGGCGTGTGCAGCACTTTAAATTTCAAGGTGCCCACCGAGATAACGTCCCCTTCTTCCAGAAGCCCATCGGCAGGGGATATCTCCTTATCCTTTAATCCCAGAAAAAGGGAGAGGTTCTTCTCCGGGTCGGAGAGGTAGGGGGCATCCTCCCTGTGGATCAGCACAGGAGCCCCTGTGGCCTCTTTAACCGCTTTATTGGCGCCTATATGGTCGATGTGCCCGTGGGTGTTGACTATATAGACGATCTTGAGCCCCTCTTTCTCCACTTCAGCCAATATCTCCTCCGGCTCGTCTCCGGGATCGATTATGAGGCCCTCCCGAGTCTGGGGGCATCCCACTACATAGCATTTGGTCCATACATAACCTACAGGTTTGACCTTCAAGATCATAAGCTCCACTCCTCAAAACAGTTTTCGGCTGTCCAGCAGGAGGGTCACCGGGCTCTGGTTCTCTATGCGCACCAGCATGTTGGCCTGAAATTCTCCTGTGGCCACCTGGATCCCCTGCTCTTTTAAAAACAAAATAAAAAGGTCGTAAAGTTCCTTGGCCTGCTCAGGGGGGGCTGCCTGGGTGAAGCTGGGCCTCCGCCCCTGACGGCAGTCCCCATAGAGGGTGAACTGGGAGACCACCAGGGCCTGCCCCCCCACATCCTTCAGGGAGAGGTTCATCTTGCCCTGGGCATCAGAGAAGATGCGGAGGTGGGCGATTTTTTCTGCAAGGTAACGGGCATCTTCCAGGGAATCCTCCCGGCCCACCCCCAAAAATACCAGCAGGCCAGGGCCTATGGAGGCGACTTCCTGTCCCCCCACCAGCACTCTGGCTTCCTTTACCCTCTGGACTACCGCCCTGATGCCATCACCCTCTTTATCCAGGGATAACCCTCTTTACCTCCAGCACGTCCTTTACCTTCTTTATCCTTTCCATTATATGGTTTAGGTGTTGCAGGCTGTTGATTTCTATTTTTAGGTCTATAACGGCCTGGAAATTTTTAGTAGCACGGGCGTGGACGGCATTTATTATGGTCTTGGTATCGGCCACGGCCGCAATGATATCCATGGCCAGGCGGGGACGATCTAAGGCCAGGGCCTCTATGTGGACCTGGTAGGTGCTCTCCCCTTCGCCGTTCCAGGCCACCTCTATGAGCCTCTCCTTCTCCTGGGCTTCTAGATGCTTCACGTTGGGGCAATCGGCCCGGTGCACGCTTATCCCCCTACCCCGGGTGATGTAGCCCACGATGGGGTCACCGGGCAGGGGGTTGCAGCAGTGGGCCAGCCGCACCTCCAGATCCTCCACCCCCTTCACCAGGATTCCAGCAGTGGGCTTCTTTTTCTTGGGTTTGGCCGGAATAATGGGGGTTTCAGGTAAAACTTCCTCCCCTTTGAGCCGGGTCAGGACTTGGTGGGAGGTTATGAGCCCCTCTCCCAGGGCTATATAAAGCTCCTCCACGCCGCCGGTGAGGTTGAGCTTTTTAGCCACTTCCTGGAGCAAGGCGGGTTTTAGCACCTTTTCGGGATCCCATCCCTGTTTCTGGCATTCCCTCTCCAGCAAGGCCTTGCCCAGGGCTAAATTCTGTTCCCTCTCCTCTTTCCGGAACCATTGCCTTATGCGGTTGCGGGCGTGGGAGGTCTTGACGATTTTCAACCAGTCCCTGCTGGGATGGCTGCCTTTGGTGGTGAGGATCTCCACAATATCGCCGGTCTGAAGCTTATAATCCAAGGGCACAAGCCGGCCGTTCACCTTGGCTCCGGTACAGGTGTGTCCTATCTCCGTGTGGATGCGGTAGGCGAAATCTATAGGAACTGACCCGGCGGGCAGCTCCACCACGTCCCCTTTAGGGGTGAATACATAAACCCTGTCGGAGAAGAGGTCTATCTTCAGGGTCTCCATGAATTCCTTGGGATCGCGCAGCTCCCTCTGCCAGTCCAGGAGCTGTCTCAGCCAGGTCAGCTTTTTTTCAAATTCAGGATCAGAAGGAGAGGTGCCTTCTTTATAAAGCCAGTGGGCAGCTATACCGTACTCGGCGGTACGGTGCATCTCCCAGGTGCGGATCTGGATCTCGAAGGGATCCCCATTGGGCCCTATAACAGTGGTATGGAGGGACTGATACATGTTGGGCTTGGGCATGGCTATATAGTCTTTGAATCTTCCAGGAATAGGTTTCCAGAGGGTATGCACCAGGCCCAGAACAGCGTAGCAATCCTTTACGCTGTCCACTATTATGCGGATGGCAATGAGGTCGTAGATCTCATTTAAACTGCGCCCCTGCTTCTTCATTTTGTTATAAATGCTGTAAAAATGCTTGGGCCTGCCCTGGATATCGGCCTTTATCCCGCTCTCCTCCAGCTTCTCTTTGATAATATCTATCACCTGCTGGATGTAGGCCTCCCTCTCCTGGCGTTTCATCTTGATATGCTGGACCAATTCATAATAGCTCTCCGGCTCCAGGTACCGTAGAGCCAGATCTTCCAATTGCCACTTCAGGTGGAAGATCCCCAGGCGATGGGCCAAAGGGGCATAGATCTCTATGGTCTCCTTGGCTATCTCCTTCTGTTTCTCCAGGGGATGGTATTTCAAAGTGCGCATATTATGGAGCCTATCGGCCAGCTTAATGAGGATAACCCTGATGTCCTGGGCCATGGCCAGAAACATCTTCCTGAGGGTTTCCGCCTGTTGTTCTTCCTTGGTCCGGCACTCCAGGCGACCCAACTTGGTGACCCCATCCACCAGGAGGGCTATTTCTTCTCCGAATTCTTCCTTAATATCCTCCAAAGTTACCCCCGTGTCCTCCACCACGTCGTGGAGAAGGGCAGCTGCCAGGGTAACCATATCCAGCTGCAGTTCCGCCAGGATAAAGGCCACATTTAGAGGATGGACGATGTAATCTTCCCCTGATTTTCTCTTTTGCCCCTGGTGGGCCTTCAGGGCGAACTGGTAGGCCCGATCCAGCAGGGAAATATCTCCCTGATAATAGGTGCGTACCTGCTGCTTTAGGGTTTCCAGATCCATATCTTCACCCCCTTCCCTTGAGGATTTGCCATAGATATCTAAACAGGGAAAACTCCCATTCCATTTGCTGGTATCGGCGGGAAAGCTCCAAGGTGGGCTGACCAGCTCCTCCTTTGAGGGCCACAATCAGCCTTTCTCCCTGGGATTTCACCCGTATTAACCCCAATTCTTCAAAAACAGCCAGGTGCCATCGTAGATGATACCCCTTATTGTTAAATATGTAAAGACTCCTTCCCCGGTCAGTTTTGGCCTCTAAAAAGCGGTAGAGCTCCATCAATCTCCTCTTTGGATCCATAATCTTCGGTTTTCCTTGGGGTGTTCTTATGTAAATCTGGGGTAAGGATCCCGACTGGGGAGGAAGGGCCAGTTCTATCTCCTCAAAGCTGGAAGGCAGGTAATCGAAAACCACAACGCTGCTGGGAAAAAACCAAGGGGGCCTGTCCCTAACCGCCAGAAGCAAGGGGGTATTCCCCAAAAGGCTCTCCTCTCTCAAAAGAAGGCCCTGGGCCCCGTCCAAGGTATCCGTCGCCACCTTCACTTTGGGAAAGCGCTCCTTTAGCCATTGGGCCCTGTAGGCCAGCTGCTCCCTCTTTTTAACATACAGCAGTATCGCTTCCCCTCTAGATAGAAGATGCTTAAGCAGGGAAAAGAGATCCTGAAAGGTCCCCTCCAGAGGCAAGGTCCTGTTCCTATCGTTGAGATAAGGGGAAGGATGGGAAGTCTCCGTCCCTTGGGACCAGAAAGGGTGGCAGGAGAGGATCTTTTCCCTTCCCGCAGGGGGGAGTTCGCCCTCCCTTACCCAAGGGCCCAGGGGGATTAGGGGGGGACCAGAACCCTGAATCCTCTTGAGCCCGTTATAGCTCTGACATATCCCCAGGGCAGTGGCGAAAAGGCATATGGGGGGTATCTCTTTTAATAAAAATGCCGGCAGTATTTCCGGGTGAATCCTATCCCCCTGGACCAGATTGATGCTCTCAGGCGAATAGGGGCGGAGCCCCTCCACCAGGAGCTTTAAACCGCTCCGGCCTCCTTCCTGTTCCAGCCGGAAGAGGAGGTCCAGCCTCTTTCCCGGGGAGACGCCCTTGAGGAGTTCCTCATCAGAGCCTATGGCCTGAACCCTTTTCCCTTCACCCTGGATTTTTATTAGAAATTTAGAGCCGGAGCCCAGGAAAGCGACGTCCACCACCTGTCCCCCTCGGTAGAGAAAAAGGGGAGGCGGATTGCCCTCACCGAAGGGCCCTATAGCTTGAATTTCCTCATAGAGCCTTTCGTCCAGGTGGGACAGCAGCACTTCCGCTTCCACCCACAAAGGTGGAGAAACTTTGGACTTAACCTGTTCTGCCACCGCCTCTTCAAAGGCCTGGGCGAAATCTTCCAGCCGGGAAGGGCTCAATTCCACCCCTCCAGCCTGGGCATGCCCGCCGAATTTCAAAAGGGTGGAGCCACAACGGCGAAAGGCTTCCTGGAGGTCCACCCCTTTAAAGCTGCGGGCCGAACCCCGAAGCCTGTCCTCCCAAGGGGAAAGGAGCACCACTGGGACCTTGAAGCGGTCGGCCAGCTTGGCCGCTGCTATACCGGTGACCCCCGGGTGCCACTGGCTGGAGGCCAGTACCAGGCTGTGGGGATAGCGGGAAAAGGCTTCCCCGGCCAGGGCCTCCGCTTCCCTCAAGACCTTATCTGCCCACAGGCGCCTTTCCCGGTTCTGCTGTTCCACGTATCGGGCCAGTTCCCGGGCCCTCTGGAGGCAGGGAGTTAAAAGCAGTTCCAGGGCCGGAGAGGAATCCCCCAGGCGGCCGCAGGCGTTCAGGCGGGGAGCCAAGAGGAAAGCCACATCTTGCGGAAGGCAGATGGTTCCCCCTATCCCCGTGGCTTCCATCAGGGCACACAAACCCGGCCTTTGGCTGCGGGATAGAGCCTTTAAACCCAGCTTGGCCAAGATCCGATTCTCCCCTATCAAGGGCACGGAATCGGCTATGGTGGCCAAGGCCACCAGGTCCAGCCACCTTTCCCCTTCCTCCAGGTGGAAGTAGCGGGCCAGGGCAGAGGCCAGCTTGTAGGCTATGCCCGCCCCGCATAGGGGGGAAAGGCCCTCCTTCAGGAGGGGATTTATGATGGCCCGGGCTGGGGGCAGCTGGCCCTGGGGCTGGTGATGATCGGTGATGATGACATCTATACCTAGATCCCGGGCCAGGGCCACCTCCTGGACAGAGGTGATGCCGCAATCCACCGTGAGCAACAAAGAGCACCCCAATTGGCGGGCTCGGTAAACCCCCTTTCCCTTAAGGCCATAGCCGTCCTCCAGCCTATCGGGCAAGAAGAATTCCACCTCCAAGCCCAGCTCCTGCAGGACCTCCCCGGCTATGGCCGCAGCTGCCAGCCCGTCCACGTCATAATCCCCGTGTATCAAAACCTTTTCCCTGCGTTTTACCGCCTGGATGAGACGCTCCAGGGCCTCCGCCATGCCCGGCCATTCTTCCGGAGAGGAAAGGTCCTCCCGCCGGGGATAGAGGAAGGCTCTGGCCCTCTCGGGGTTGTCCAGGTTTCGGTTTATCAATACCTGGGCTGTCACGGGGTGGATACCCAGGCTTCGGGACAACTGCCTCCTCAAATCCCAGTTTATGGGAAAAACCAGCCATTCTTTCAATTTATTCTTCGCCCTCCGCGGAAGGAGGTATTTCCGGAGCATACCCTTTCTTTAAGGTCTGGATTTCCTGTTGCAACCTGGATATCTCCGAAGCCTGTCTCCTCTCCCTGGCCAATCCCAACAAAAACATGGTGACGGCCCCCAGGACCGCCGAACCCAGGATTATCAGGACCAGGGATATATCCAGCTTCCAGAAAAAAACTGGACCCCTACGGGAGAGGCATTCTGAAGGGCAAAGATGGCCACCAGCAGGGCAAAAACCAGGGCCAGAAGTATGTAAAACTGCATGGAGACCCCCTTTT
>DRZV01000089.1 GCA_011375465.1 Neomoorella mulderi | reverse complement strand
GGCGCTCCAGGTGATCGGAAAAGGGGCCGTCGTAGTTGAGACTGGGCATGGTCTGCAGCCGCCGGTCGGCGTTTATCAAGCCCTCCAGGGGTGAAGGGGTGGCTTGGACGGGTAGGGATATACGGGCTATGGTTTTTAAGGGTTGGGGCATCTGGGTGCCGTAAAAGGAACTCCAGCGGATGCCCTTCTGGGCCACCTGGGATTCGGTTTGGCGGAGATCCCCCGCCAGTTTTTTCATCTCCTCCCGTAGCCGGCCCAATTGTTCCCTCTCTTCAGGGGTTAGATCCTGTCCCCGGGCCAGTTTCTGGGCCAGATAGTGGGCGTAATCGCTGGTCTTGGCCAAAAACTTGCTGGTATTAAGGGGCTTCATCTGGGGCATGGGCGGCTGGCTCAAGGAGAGCTGAGCAGCAGCGGCCTTGTTCCAGGCCTCGGTGAGGTGCACTGCCTGCTGTCGGGGAGAGCTGCTGGCCAAGGCCTTTCCCAAATGCACATGGCTCTGTTCCACTGAGCTGAGGAGGTTGTAGAAATCCCGGTGGCCGCTGGCCTCCACGGCGTTGGCCAGGGCCATGCGGTTAGCCCTTTCCCACAGGCCATAGATCAAGGCCAGCACTAAGGCTAGCCCCAGAACCAGAGTGATGGTCTTTTTTCTAATTTCCAAGGCACACCCTCCTTCCTGGTCTAGCGGGCGAAAACGTGGTTGCCTATCTGGGTCAGGATGGTGCGGGTCCACACCCAAGGGCTCACGGGCTTATAGGGATTCCAGAAGAAGAGGGCGCCGTAGCTGGGACCCCAACCGTTCAGAGCGTCTATGGCGGCCATGGTGGGGGTGGACAGGTCGGTCACCTGCCATATATGCCCGTTGCTCACGCTTTCGAAAGCCCAGGGTTCATAGATCACGGCGCTTATGGTGGAAGGAAATAGGGGGCTGCGGACCCGGTTTAATACCACCGCTCCCACCGCCACTTGACCCTCATAGGGCTCGGATCCCGCTTCTGCTGCGATGAGGCGGGCCAGAAGGTTTACCTCGTCCCCCAGGGCTACCGGAACCCCTGCCTGCACGGGCAAGGATCTATGGGCCACCTTCTCCTGGTAGACACCCCAAGTTATTCCCATGATGGCCAGACAAACCAGCAGGGCCATAAATAGGCGTCTGCGAGCCATTTTGCACGCTCCCCTTGTTTTTTAATTAGTTTTGTTTTTCCGGGTATTATGCAAAAAGGCACCCTGGTGGTGCCTTCTTACGGATTTAAGCGGGAGAAGGGTCTGGATCCCTTGACCGAAGGGGAGTTTTCTTCCCCCGGCCTTTCTTTGGCGGCCATGAGGAGATTCATAATGCTGTGCACCAGGGCGGGATTCTTCCCCAGGCCGCCCAGCAGTTCAGCTATCTTTTTATCCTCCCCGGGTCCGGATACTGCCCGGAGGACTTCCTGCAGGAGATTTCCTCCCTCGTATGGGGAACGGCCTGAGATCATGCCGAGAATTTCCCATAGATCCAGCAGGGCGATCAATCCTGCCACTTCTCTGAGTTCCAGCTGGCCCTGGCGTTCGGATAGGACTTTTAATACCAACTCCTTTAGATCCCCAGCCATATCCTCTACTCCTTTCCCTGCTAATATATGCGGGCTTTAGCCTTAGGGCACCAAAATTATCTTGTTTGCATATTTTTAACTATAAAGGATATAAAAGGAGGGAAAGAATGGAGGAGCATCTGGTGGATCCCAACTTTTTGGCCGTCATCCAGAGCCTCAAGCCCTATATGCCTGAACGGGCCCTCCAGTGCACCGAGATAGTGGAAACCCTCCTGCAGCTTCTGTCCACCGAGGAAGCCCGGGTGGTAAGGCAAAAATTCCAGAGCTTGAGGCAGGAGTATAAGGCCCAGAAGAAAAAGAAATCGCTAGAGGGGGATTGAAAGGATGGTTCTCAGGGGCGGGACCCCTACAGGCTTTTCTTGATCTTGATACTCCTGCTCCTCAGTACCGGCAGTTTCCCCGGTCCTGACCCTGAGAAAAAGCTTTTCAGCAAAATTTTAAGCGGAGCCGGGGGGAACTGCCGGGTGCAGCGGGAGGGTGGAGGGGGGCGTGCACCAAGGTGAGGCTGTTGAGGATGATCTCTTCCTCCCAGACCAGATGGCCGCCGGAAAACCGGCGGCGTCTCATTTCTACCCGGGGTATATAAGCGGATATTTCGTGGGGGTGGTCGTAGCTCAGAAGCCGGATCAACTTTATCGAAGCTCTGTTTACCCTCAGCTCTGCCACGTCCTTGTTCATGGAAACCATTCACCTCAATTAACATTATATGTAAAAAAGAAAAACAGTTTTCAGGAGGAACCAGCCTCAGAAATGGAGAATAATTGACGGAGTTTTTAAAAGGGGGAAGGGGTTTGCGGGGAAAATCTAGGATATGGTTGGCAATCATGCTTTTGGCCTTGGGAGCGGCTGCTTATATCTCCATACAGCGGATTCGGATGGAGGCTGCCCTCAAAGAGGTGGCTGTGGCGGTAGACTTCTGTCAAGTGCAGAAGATGGCCTCCTGGGAAGGGGTTTCCCTGGAGGAGGTTTTAGAAAGGTTGCGCGGGGCCGGAGCCAACTGTGTCCTCTTTAAGGAGCAGACCTGTGAAGATCTGGAACAGGAAGTGGGGATATTATCTGGCCCCGAGGTCTTGCCCTATGTATCTTCCCCCCAGGAAGCTGAACCGGGATATACCTATATCTTGGTGAAAGATCCTCAGCTCTTCTCCCGTATAAAGGGGCAGTTGGAAGTCAAGGTGCCCGGAACCCGGGAAATTTCGGCTAAAGGGGGATTCCTCCTGAAGGTGCCCCTGTCCCCCCGGGACCTAAAAGAGGTGGGCTTGGGTTTTCCCCAAAGGGAAATGGACTTGGCCTGCCAGAAGGGTTTTCTCCTGCTGCCCCAGATCAGGGCCTGGTATAAGGTTTCTCCTGCCTCTCTGGAGACGGTATTCAACCCCCTGGAGGTTTACCAGCAGGATATGGCCGCCCTGATCTTTTACGACAAATTTATCCCTGGATATCCCGATAAACTGAGCTTGCTGGCTGGAGAGCTGAAGAGGCTGGACGTGCCTCTAGGCATAATAGAATTTTTTCCCCAGAAGGGCCTCGCCCAAGCGGTAAGATGGCTTGAGGGCCGGGCGGTGAGGATCCACAGTATTGGGGAAGGGGAAGTGACCAAACTCTCCCCCAGGGAGGCTCTAGAACGTTTGGAATTGGCCGCCAGGGAGAGGAATATGGGGATTTTAATAGTCCGCTTCAACCTGCATGCCGACAGTCCCCATTGGCTGGGCAGCAGCGCCTCTTTTTTAGAGGATTTAAACAAATTGCTCCAGGCCGACGGGCTCAGGCTGGGAAAGCCCAGCGCCTTTCCCCCTTTCCCCTTTTACCGAGGCCTGGTGCTGCTGGTGGGGCTGGGGGTGATAGCCGGAGGCCTGGCCCTCTTGGATAAGATGGGACTATCCCGGATAGGGTGGATCCTGGGCCTTTTAGCCCTCCTCTTCTGGTCCTACAGCCTGGCATCCTGCCATCACCTTGATTGGTCCCGCAAGCTCATGGCTTTGGGGGCAGCGGTGATTTTCCCCTCTTTAGCCCTAATGTCAGTCCTCTCGCCCAACCCCCGGAGCCTCCTTCAGTCCATAGGGGGGCTTCTAAAGGCCACCGGCATATCCCTTTTGGGGGGGCTTTTCATAGCTTCCCTTTTGGCAGGCAATTTCTTTTTCCTCAAACTGGATCGATTCATGGGGGTCAAGATAGCCTTCGTTTTGCCCTTGCTCCTCTTCGGGCTGGCGGCTGTTTTCCGGGCCGAGGGGGAGAGGGGTTGGGAGGTTATAAAAAGATGGGGTTGCCGTCCCCTCACTTTAAACCATGTACTGATAGCTGTCCTTCTGGGGACGGTGTTCTTTCTATATCTCAACAGAAGCGGCAATGAAAGCATAGGTCTGCTGCCCCTTGAGGGGGCCATGCGTTCCTGGCTGGGAAACCTCCTGCTGGCCCGGCCCCGCACCAAGGAGTTTCTAATCGGTTACCCCTTCCTGCTGCTTTCCCTGCGGTTGGGTTACCAGCACAAATACCTGATTCTATGGATGCTGGGCCTGATAGGTCAGATCTCCCTGGTGAATACCTTCTGCCACCTGCATATACCCCTGACCATTTCCCTCCTGAGGAGTTTCAACGGCCTATGGTTGGGGCTGCTCCTGGGGTGCCTTCTCTTGAAGGTGGTGGAAAGGCTATACTTAAAGAAAGGGGAACCGAGGTGAATCTGGTCATTTCCGGCTATTACGGCTTTAAGAACCTGGGGGACGAAGCAGTGCTTTTGAGCACCATACAGGCCCTGAGGGAGTCCCTACCGGGAGCCCGGATAACGGTGCTGTCCCACGACCCGGGGCATACTGCCCAGGCTTATGGGGTGGAGGCGGTCAACCGCTGGAACATAAGGGAGGTTTTCAGGGCGTTGAGGGACTCCCAGATGCTTTTGAGCGGAGGGGGCAGCCTTTTTCAGGACATCACCAGCCGGCGCAATCTCTACTATTATCTGGGCATTGTCCAGATGGCCAGGTGTTTAAGAGTTCCGGTGGCTGTCTATGCCCAGGGAATAGGCCCTCTCCTGCGGCTAAGCAGCCGCTGGATAACCGCTAGGGTGCTGAACCAGGTTCAGCTGATAACCGTGAGGGATGGGGATTCGGAAAGGTTGCTCCGGGATATAGGGGTGAACCGCCCTCCCATCCACGTTACTGCGGATCCGGTCCTGGGGCTAAATCCCGAGGAGATGGATCTCACTCCGGGGTTGGATCTGGCCCGGAGGATGGGGATTCAGGGGAAGGTTCTGGCCTTTTCGGTGAGGTTCTGGCCGGGAGCTGAAGCCCTTTGGGAAGCCCTAGCTTTTTTAGGAGATAAATGGCAAAAAGAGGGGGGACAGGTGGTGTTTATCCCCTTCCATTTCCCCCTGGATGTGGAGGCTTCCCGGGAGGTGGCCAGGAGGATGACCGAGGCCCCGGTGATCATCGAAGAGGAATTGGACGTGTTCACCTTGATGGGCCTTTTAAAAACCGCTACCCTGCTCATGGGTATGCGGCTGCACGCCCTGATCTTTGCCGCGGTCATGGAGGTGCCTTTCCTGGGCTTGGCTTACGATCCCAAAGTGCAAGCTTTTGCCCAGAGGGCAGAGCAGCCCTGCCTGGATTTGAAAAATTTTTCCCCCAGCGATCTGGTGGAAAAAGGGGAGTTTTTTTGGGCCTGCCGAGAAGAACACCGCCTAAAGCTTAAAGCCGCTTTGCCAGCTTTGCGGGACAAGGCCCGGGAAAATGCCTGCCTGGTGGCTGATTTTTTGCAAAGGTGTTGGAAAAATCGGTAGGAATAGGGGATTAAATGGCGAATAACCCTAATAGTCTATATAGGGAAGGTTGTAAGATGGATTGGAAGGAGATCCAGGAGGTACTTCCCCACAGATATCCCTTTCTGCTGGTGGACCGCATTTTGGAGCTGCAGCCAGGGCAGAGGGCTGTGGGCGTGAAAAGTGTCAGCGGCAATGAGTGGTATTTTGCCGGCCATTTTCCCCATTATCCGGTGATGCCGGGAGTTCTGATAGTGGAAGCCCTGGCTCAAGTGGGGGCGGTGGCCCTCTTGAGTTTGCCGGAAAACCGGGGCAAATTGGCCCTCTTTGCTGGGCTGGATAGGGTGAGGTTCAGGAGGCAGGTCGTGCCGGGTGAGGTTTTGAGGCTGGAGGCCGAGATTATAAAAATAAAAGGGCAGTTGGGCAAAGCCCAAGGTAGAGCGTGGGTGGGAGAGGAATTGGCTGCTGAAGGGGAACTCCTCTTCGCTTTGGGAGACAAAATTTAACCGGACAGGAAAGACGGGGAGGGTAATATGGGAGCTTTTTTGATGGCTGCAGGCATGGCGGCGGGAATGGGGTTTATCTTGACCCCTTTGTGCCGCCTCCTGGCCTTCCGCATAGGGGCAGTGGACAGTCCTGAGGCCAGGAAGATCCATCAGTCCCCCATGCCCCGGCTGGGAGGGTTGGCCATTTACTTGGGTTTTTCTTTGGCCTTTTGGTTTCTGGCTAAGGGCAGCCCCTCCTTATGGGGACTATGGCTGGGAGGCACGTTGATCTTCCTGGTGGGCCTGGTGGACGATATAAAAAATCTCCACCCCCTGGCCAAATTGATGGGACAAGTCTTGGCTGCTCTGGTGGCGGTGGCCTGGGGCGTGAAAGTGGAGTTTCTCACCAACCCCTTCGATGGCCTTTTTATTCTGGGAAATCTGGCCATCCCTGTCACCTTGTTTTGGATAGTGGGCATCACCAATGCTTTGAACGTCATAGACGGGTTGGATGGCCTGGCAGCGGGCACGGCTGCCATTGCTGGCGTAACCATAGGCATAATAGCTGCCTTGAGGGGAGAGGTTCTGGTGGCCGGGTTGGCCCTGTCTTTAGCTGCCAGTTGTCTGGGCTTTCTCCCCTATAACTTTCACCCTGCCCGGATTTTTATGGGAGATTGCGGATCCATGTTTTTGGGTTATAACCTGGCTGTTCTGGCCATATTGGGCCTCACCAAAGGGGCCACTGTGGTTTCCCTCTTTATACCCATCGTGGTGCTAGGGCTGCCCATCATGGACACCCTCATGGCCATATTCAGGCGTTTCCTCAACAAGCGCCCCATATTTTCCCCTGACAGGGGGCATATCCACCATAAGCTTCTGGATCAGGGGCTGGATCAGAGGCAGGCGGTGGGCATTATGTACCTGGTAAACGCCTGTCTGGGGGGAAACGCCATAATCTTGAGCCGCCTGACCACTGCCCAGGGCACCTGGTTGCTGGTGGGTCTAGGGCTGTTGGGCCTTTTCGCCTGTGAAAGATTGGGGCTTTTGGGCAAGGATCTGTTAAGGCGGGTCAAAGCCCGCTGCCGTTCTACCCTGCACTTTTTTTAGGGGGGATATAATTGCGCCTGACAGCCATCTGGGCAGCCGTCTTATACATAGGGCTTTATCTCTCCTGTTGGGCCTTTCCAGCTGAAGCCGGAAAAATTGGGGATCCGGTGGTAAGCAGGAGCTATCTGGAAAAGGTGGCAGGGGAGCGACTCCTGCCCCTCCAGAGGGAGGTAAAGGAGCTGGAAAGGGAGATTGCCCTCCTGGAGGGGAAACTTAAAGCCAAAGGTTATTAAATCTGAAAAGGGGCTAAAAGCCCCTTTTACATTATTTTATCCCCTTCGGGGGAGAATAATGTCAAAAGAAAAGCACGGCTAAAAGGGGGATACGGTTGGATCTGCTGTGGGAAGCCCTTTTGGTTTTGGGTTTTGTGGTGGGCGGCATGGCCTTGATCTATTATCTCCATAAAAGGGAATTGCTCTAGGGGGTAACGGAGTGAAATTCTTAGAAATATTTTTCCAAACCCTTCTGGCTTTCACCGCCATCTTGATATATACCCGGATATTGGGCAAGCAACAGGTGGGGCAGCTCACTTTTTTCGAATATATCAACGGTATAACCTTCGGAAGCATAGCTGCGGTTATGGCTACTGATCTGGACTCGGACAGCACCCTGATCCATTTTTACAGGGCTGACCCTTTTCGCTTTCTTCACCTGGCTGGCCAGCTACGTGGTCATGTTGAGTCGGCCCGCGAGAAAACTGCTGGCCGGAGAGCCCACCATAGTCATCCATAACGGCAAAATTTTAGAGGGAAACATGAAAAAGATGCGGTATAATTTTAGATGAACTGAACATGCAGCTGCGGCAGAAAAACGTGTTCGACATAGCTGATGTGGAGTATGCCATTCTGGAGCCCAATGGGGATCTCGGCATACTTTTGAAATCCCAGAAGAGGCCTTTAACTCCGGCTGATTTGCAGATACCCACTTCCTATGAGGGGATACCCATGGAGCTGGTTATGGATGGTGAAATAATATTCCAGAATCTACAGCAGGCGGGCTTAGATGAAAACTGGCTTATGCAGCAGCTCCAGGCCCAAGGGGTGACGGATATAACCCAGGTGGATTACGCGGTGCTCCGGAGCGACGGCTCCCTCTATGTGAACTGCAAGCGCGACGATTTGACCTGCCCCATCGATGTTACCGACGATCCCCAGGCTCCAGGGAGCAAAAATCAAGGGGGATGATCTATGACCATCAAGTTCGGCACCGACGGCTGGAGGGCTGTCATAGCTGATGAATTCACCTTCAGCAATGTCCGCCGGGTAACCCAGGCCATCGCCAATTATCTCTCCACTCCGGGGAAAATCGTGGTGGGTTATGACAACCGCTTTTTAGCCCCTGAATTTGCCCGAACAGCAGCGGAGGTGATGGCGGCCAACGGTTTCCAGATCCATCTGTCTGTTGAGGCCGTCCCCACGCCGGTGGTGGCTTGGGGGGTGAGGGAGCTCAGGGCTTTGGGAGCCATAATGCTCACTGCCAGCCATAACCCTCCCCACTATGCAGGGCTGAAATTTATCCCTCACTATGCAGGGCCCGCCCTTCCTGACGTGACCTCTGCTATAGAAGAGGAGATTTCCCGGGTTCAAGGGGTGGTTCCTTTAGAATCCCTCCGAGGGGAGATAAAGGCCTGGCAGCCCAGG
Organism: Neomoorella mulderi; assembly: GCA_011375465.1. Lineage (GTDB taxonomy): Bacteria > Bacillota > DSM-521 > Neomoorellales > Neomoorellaceae > SpSt-1133. The sequence goes on along the minus strand of DRZV01000089.1, from coordinate 23,125 downwards.
CGTGACTACCTGGATTACTTGAAGTCTTTGATAGATTTTTCCGCCTTAAGGAGCTGCCCCCTAAAAGCTGTGGTGGATCCCCTCTATGGGGCGGGGATAGGTTATGTGGAGGAATTTCTCCAGGAAGCGGGATGGCGGGTGAAGGCCATCCATAACTGGCGCGACCCCCTGTTTGGCGGCTCCCTACCCGATCCCAGCGCCAGGGGGTTGCAGGGGCTTTCCCAGGAGGTGAAGGCCACTGGCTCCCACTTGGGATTGGCTTTGGACGGGGATGCCGACAGGTTTGGGGTGGTGGATGCTGACGGCACCTATTTTACCGCCAACCAAGTTTTACGCCTGCTTCTGGAATACTTGGTGGAAAAACGGGGGTTCAGGGGGCCCGTGGCCCGGACAGTGGCCACCACCCATGGCCTGGACAGGATAGCCTCCCAATGGGGCTTTGAAGTTATCGAAACGCCGGTGGGCTTTAAATACATCGGACAGGCCCTACGGGAAAAGGGCTGTATCCTGGGGGGAGAAGAGAGCGGGGGCTTGAGCATCAAGGGACATGTGCCAGAGAAGGACGGGATACTGGCCTGTCTCCTGGTGGCGGAGATGCGGGCAGTTGAGGGAGAAGACCTCAAAGGGATCCTGGGCCGCTTGGAGGAAAAATACGGCCCCCTGGATAGCCGGCGTTTTGATCTGCAGCTTTCCCCCGCCCAGAAGGCCAGGGTGCTGGAGAAGCTGGCCAGGTGGGAGCCTTCTGCCATAGGGGGATTAGCGGTGGAAGGGAAGATTACCATAGACGGGGTAAAATTTTTGCTCCAAGGGGGAAGCTGGTGCCTGCTGCGGCCCTCGGGCACTGAACCGGTGGTGCGCCTGTACATAGAAGCCCCGGAAAGCCAGGTCCTGGAAAGGATAAGACAAGCCCTCATGGGTGAACTGGGGCTTTAAAGCTCCCTTTTGATTCGGGACAGAGCCCAAGGAGTGGGCACCCCCCACCGGATTTCATAGTATGGTGGTGGGGGGTGAAAGCCGTGGATTATCGGGCAGTAAAGATCTTGGCAGCTGCCATAGGGGTGCTGCTGTGGTTTTACTGCAGTTACTGCAGGCAGGAGAGATCCCGGGAAACCCTAGGGCTCCTTCTGGTGCTGGATCCTGAAGCTGCTCCCTACTTAGAAGGGCTGGTGAGGTGGTTCTATATCTATTGTTTCTGGCGGGAGCTTCCCGCCCAGCTGGCGTTGAGCTCTGCCCGTCCTTTCCCCATGCTGGACAGCTTGAGGAGGGAATATCCCTGGGGAGGGGAAGTTGGGGCAGCTGTTCTGGACCTGGAGGGGGCAAGGGATTTCAAAACTTCCTGGAGAATTTTAAAATCCACTCTAAGAAGAAATTATGGCTGAAAGTTACAGGTCCTGGTTTTGCTGGGTAGGGCATGTTTACAGGGTTAAAGGGGAAGGCGGCCAAGAGGTGGGGCTCACCCATAATCCCGGCCTGGACTGGACCTTTTGGAAAAGAAGGGGAAAAAGGGAGATGCTCCTCCTCTTCCCTGCCCTTCCCCTTTCCCTGGCCTATTTTATTTTTCAGGAGTTGAAGGATAAGGGGGAGTTTTCCCTGCCTCCAGGGGTAAAGCTTCCGTTGGAATGGAGGGGGGGCCAGCAGGCGGCTGCCCCGCTTCCCTTTTCTCCCCTGGAACCCTCCCAGGTGCGGCGGCAGATTTCCGGTAGGATTCTCTTCTTGGAAGAGGTCCAAAAGGCCCTGATGGAGAGCAGGGCTGTGGGCGCCCCTTTAGAGGATGTCCTCCACTGGCTTTACCTCCAGGGGGAAATAGATTTCCGTCCGGGAGTGGGCTATGACTCCCAGGGCCGGCCTATTTGTTATCGCTGCGGCCAGAACAGCTCCATAGTTCTGGGGGAGTGCGGGGCTTGCGGCTTTGTCTGCCCTTCCTGCGAAAGCTGCCTCAGCCTCGGCCCTTCCCGAGGATGTCGGCCCCTCTACATCTTTCCTGCCCTGGAGGGGCTGACCCCCAGGGAGGAAGAGCTCTGCCTTCCCCAGCTGAACTTTGCCCTTACCCCAGCCCAGGAGGACGCTTACGGGGAAGCCAAGGAATTCGTTTCCCAGGGTAAGGAAGGGGAATGCCTCCTATGGGCAGCCTGCGGGGCCGGCAAGACAGAAGTGGCCTATGGCGCTATAGCCGAAGCCCTGAAGCAGGGCAAAAAGGTGCTTTACGCTTGCCCCCGGAGGGAAGTGGTGAAGGAGATGGAGGGGAGGATGGCCTCTGCCTGGCCCGGTCTTAAGGTGGTGGCCCTCTATGGAGGAAGCCCTCAGAAGTTCCGGGAAGGGGATCTGATCCTGGCCACTGCCCATCAGGCCCTTCGATTTTATCAGAAATTCCACCTGGTGGTGCTGGATGAGGCCGACGCCTTTCCCCTTTCCGCCGACCCCATGCTCCATTACGCCTTGAGGCGGGCCAGAAAGCCCGGGGGACAGATCCTGTGGCTTACCGCCACTCCTTCAGAAGAGATGCGCCATATGGTGAGAAGGAATTCCCTCAAGGTCATATACCTGCCTGCCCGGCCCCACGGCCATCCCCTGCCCGTGCCGGAGTTCATAATCCCCTTCTGGGGAGGGAGGTTGGGGGAGGGGTCCATCCCCTCAGCCGTACTCCGGTGTCTGAAAGAGGCGGAGCTGGCGGGGGCTCAGGTGATGATCTTCGTCCCCTCGGTGGCCCAGGTTTCTTGTATGGAAAGGTGGTTTTTAGCCCAGATCCCCTCGGGCTTTTGGGGCAACCCCTGGGTCAGGGGATGCCATGCCGGGCACCCTGATAGGGAGGAGGTCATCGGGGCTTTCCGGGAGCGGCGCTTCTTTGCCCTCATCACCACCACCCTCCTGGAAAGGGGCGTCACCATCCCCCATGTGTACATCCTGGTGCTCTTCGCCCATGAGGAAAAAATTTTCGACACCAATACCCTGGTACAGATAGCGGGAAGGGCAGGCAGGCATAGGGATTATCCTCAAGGCAAGGTCTGGTTTTATGGATACAAAGTTACTCCGTCCATGGCCGAAGCCCAGGGGCAGATCAGGGAGTTCAACCGCTTGGCCCGCCAGAGGGGATACCTCAAATGAAAGGGATCTTTTCCTGGCTCTTCCCTTCCCCTCCCAGCTGTCCCTTCTGCGGCAGAAGCAGGGGAAATTTCTTCTGCTGTGACTGCTGCTGGGAAGAGCTGAGCTCCTGGCGTCGGGATCTTCACCCCTGCTCCCTCTGCGGCCGCCTCCTCCCCCTGGGGGAGGGGAAGCTGTGCCCCTTTTGTGAAAAGGCCCCTCCTCCTTTTATAGCCAGGGCCGCAGGCCCTTACCGGGGGCTTTTAAAGGAGCTCATCTGGGAGTTCAAGTACAGGGGACGGCGATCTTTGGCCTTCCCCTTGAGCCAGCTTCTGGGGCAGGTCCTTTTCCGGGATTTAAAAGGCTATCGCCCTGACCTTCTGGTTCCAGTGCCCTTGAGTTCTCAGCGCCTTAAGGTCAGGAGCTTTAACCAAGCGGAACTGCTGGCTTCCAGCCTGGCCCTATCCCTGGGGCTGCCCGTAGAACCCCTGCTGCTGAGGGTTAAGGATACCCCGCCCCTGGTGGATTTATCCCCCCGGACCCGAAAGCAGTTGGTCCAGGGAGCCTTCCGGGTGGAGGGAAAAAGGCGGCTTGAGGGCAGGAAAATCCTGTTGATAGACGACGTGTTCACCACCGGAGCCACTGTGGGGGCTTGCGCTGAAGCCCTGCTTCTGTCCGGGGCCGCCGAGGTGATCGTGCTCACCCTGGCCACAGGCATAATAAACAGTCCCCCTTCCTTTCTGTAAAAATCCAGGCTTTTCGACAGGTTTTTTGGCTATCCCCAGGTTCGTCCACAACAGGAAGCCAGAAATATCAGCTTATTAACAGATTTATTCACTCTATCCACAGGATATTTCCCCTTTTTGCCTTTTTCTTCGACATGAGGATATTTTAAAAGATGACAAAAGAATTGTTTGACACCGGTGCCCCTTTGTGCTAGAATATTAGTATTGACGGGTATTACCAGGCCCTCAGGCAAGTAATTTTCAGGTAGGAGGAATGCTGGTTCATGTTGGGAAAGGTCAAATGGTTCAGTGCGGAGAAGGGTTATGGGTTTTTGGAGAGGGAGGATGGAGGTGCGGACGTTTTCGTGTATTACACGGCCATTAAGGGCGAGGGCTTCAAGACCTTGGCCGAGGGCCAAAGGGTGGAATTCGACATAGTGGAAGGGCCTCGTGGTCCTCAGGCAGCCGATGTGGTGAAGCTGTAGGAAATAAGGCCCCGGTGTGAACCGGGGCCTCATTGACAAATAGCTGGCTAGAAAGGAGCGTGACAGAGGGCATGGAGGTAACTGTAAGGGGAAGGAACGTAACCGTAACCGAAAATTTAAAGGGTTATACTGAAAAGCGCTTGAGGAAGATCGAACGCCTTCTGGAAAAGGTTAAGAAAGCCACTGTGAATTTTTCCGCCAACAGGGGTACCTACGTGGTGGAAGTGACCATACCCCTGGAGGGGTTTATCCTCAGGGGCGAAGAGGAGGCTCAGGATTTATACAGCGCTGTGGATCTAGTGGTGGAAAAGCTGGAAAAACAGATAGAAAAACATAAGACCAGGCTAGCCCGGAGGTTAAAAGAGGGGTCCATCAGGGAAAAGCCCCTGCTGGAGGAGATTAAAGAGGCCGAACCCCGGGTTATAAAAATAAAGCGGTTCGCCTTAAAACCCATGTCTGTAGAAGAGGCAATACTCCAGATGAATCTCCTGGGGCATAGCTTCTTTGTGTTCACCAATGCGGACACAGAGGAGATAAACGTCCTTTACAGGCGCCGGGATGGCAATTACGGTTTAATAGAGCCGGAATAAAGACAAGCCCCTTTTACCAGAGGACCCGGGAGGGTCCTCTTTTATTGGGCTCCTCGCCTTTTTGGAGGTAAAGGGCGAGTAAGTATAGAAAATCTTAATAAAATCTTGCAGAGATAACCTCAGGGGAAGAAAAGTGAGGGTTTTGCAGGAGATAGAGAAAAAATCCAAGATCGAGCGTTACGAAGGCATAATCCGTCAGGTGAGGGACGTCCTGGGAGCCAAGGTCTTTCTCGACAAGGAGGGGAAAATAAGCGAGATCCACATTCTCTCTTCCCCTGCCCGCAACCCCAAACAGATCGTGAGGGACGTGGTCTCGGCCCTGCTGATCCAAGCCGGGGTGGACGTGGACCATAAGAAGATAAGCGTGGTCCAGATAGAGGAAGGGGAAGAAGGGGAGACGGTATTTCCGAACGCCCCTTTGAACTCCGCCAGCTTGAACTATTACGTCAGGGGAGGAAACGCGGAGGCCACGGTGGAACTGCAAGGGGGGGCCGGATCAGGGGTGCTACCAGGGCTTCGCCTCAGGCCCTCACCTTCCCGGTAAAGACTTGTACATAGTGGCGGAGGCCACCATAAGCGCCCTGACCAAATGCGGCCGGAACTTCGGTTATCTCGTCGTGGAGGAGATAAAGAAGATGAGGATCGGGAGGCACCAGGTGGTGGTGGCTATCCTCTTGGCCAGAAAGAAGGGGGTCCAGCGTTTTCTTACCGGAGCAGAGCTGATCTAGGGAGATGATCGGATAGCAGCGGTGCAGGCGGTATTGCGGGCCTTCAATTATGGCAGCCGTTCTTTTACAATTTAAAAATTGTTTCCCAAAGCTTTTCGTGTTAAAATCTAAATGAAAGTCATCTTCAAGAGGAGCCTGAGGGCTCCTCCCATATTGAGGTGGTAAATGAATGTTAGGGTTGATCCGAAGCCTTTTTGACGATAATGCCAGGGATATAAAAAGGCTGAGCCGGCAGGTACAGGCCATCAATGCCCTGGAACCGGAAATGCAGGCCCTAAGGGACGAGGAGTTGGCAGCCAAAACCGCCGAGTTTAAACAGAGGCTGGACAGGGGGGCCTCATTGGACGAGATTTTGCCCGAGGCCTTTGCGGTGGTCCGGGAAACCTCTCGGCGGGTTTTGGGTTTGCGCCACTTTGATGTGCAGCTTATGGGCGGTATAGTCCTGCATCAGGGACGCATCGCTGAAATGAAAACAGGGGAAGGTAAGACCCTGGTGGCCACCCTCCCTGCCTATCTGAATGCCCTCACAGGTAGGGGGGTCCATATCGTTACGGTGAACGACTACCTGGCCCGCCGGGACAGCGAGTGGATGGGCAAGATCTACAGATTTTTGGGCTTAGAGGTGGGCCTTGTGGTCCACGGGATGGACACCGCTGCCCGTAAAGCTGCCTACCGGGCAGATATCACCTACGGCACCAACAACGAGTTCGGCTTTGACTACCTGAGGGACAACATGGCCCTGGATCCTGAAGAGATGGTCCAGAGGGAGCTCCACTACGCCATAGTGGACGAGGTGGACAGCATACTCATAGACGAAGCCCGTACCCCTCTGATAATTTCCGGGATGGCCAGCAAACCTACGGAGATGTATTACAGGATAGCCCGCATAATACCCCGCCTCCGCCCAGGGGTGGACTACAATGTGGACGAAAAGGCCAAGGTGGCCACCCTCACCGAAGAAGGTATAGCCCGGGTGGAGGAGATGCTAGGGGTACAGAATATATGCGATGAGGCCAATGTGGAGCTGTTCCACCACGTGAATCAGGCTTTGAAGGCCCATACGTTGATGAAGCGGGACAGGGATTATGTGGTGAAGGATGGGCAGGTAATCATCGTGGATGAGTTCACCGGTCGGCTGATGTTCGGCAGGCGCTACAGCGACGGGCTTCACCAAGCCATCGAGGCCAAGGAAGGGGTGAAGATCCAGCGGGAATCCCAAACCCTGGCCACCATTACCCTGCAAAATTACTTCCGCATGTATAAGAAACTGGCGGGCATGACCGGCACCGCAGCCACCGAGGAGGAGGAATTTCGCAAGATATACGGCCTGGATGTGGTGGTGATTCCCACCCATAAGCCCTGCATCCGGGTGGATTATCCCGACGTGGTTTACCGCACCGAGAAGGCCAAATTCGAAGCGGTGGTGCGGGAGATATGCGAATGCCACGCCAAGGGGCAGCCGGTGCTGGTGGGAACCATTTCCATTGAGAAGTCGGAGCGGCTGAGCGCTATGCTGAAGAAAAAGGGTATACCCCATCAGGTGCTCAACGCCAAGTACCACGAAAAAGAGGCGGAGATCATCGCCCAGGCAGGCCGGCTGGGGGCGGTTACCATAGCCACCAACATGGCTGGCCGGGGTACGGACATCTTGCTGGGGGGCAATCCGGAGTTTCTGGCCAAGGAGAGGATGAAAAAAGCGGGTTTCAGCCCGGAGCTGATCTCCCGGGCCACAGAATTTCCCCGGGAAGATGATCCCCAGGAGGTGAAGGAAGCCCGGGAGGCTTATCGGCGTTTTTTGGCAGAAGCCCAGAAGGAAACAGAGGCCGAAAGGCAGAAGGTGGTGGAGCTGGGGGGGCTCCACGTCATCGGCACAGAACGGCATGAGAGCCGGCGCATAGACAACCAGCTCCGGGGCAGATCTGGACGGCAGGGAGACCCGGGTTCCAGCCGTTTCTACGTTTCCCTGGAGGACGATCTCATGCGCCTTTTTGGCTCGGAGAACCTCCAGGGCATTTTAGACCGCCTGGGCATGGAGGAAGATACGCCCATAGATCACCCCTGGGTATCCAAAGCCATAGAGCAAGCCCAGAAAAAGGTGGAGGCCCATAACTTCGATATAAGAAAACACGTGCTGGAATACGACGACGTGCTGAACCAACAGAGGAAAATAATTTACAGCCAGAGGCGCAAGGTGCTCCTGGGGAGCGATCTGCGGGCCACAATCGAAGAGATGATCGAAGCCGTGGTGGACAGGACAGTGAATCTCTTCCTGAGGGATAGCCGGGATCCAGAGGAATGGGATCTCAAGGGCTTGGCGGAATACGCCGAGCAGCTGTTCCTCCCCGGACTTTCTCCTGAAGCTTTAATAGAAGAACTGGAGGGTCTGGACAGGGAGGGGGTTAAGGAGCACCTGCTAAAGAAGGCCCTTGAGATTTACAGGGAGAAGGAAAAGGAATTGGGCCCGGAAAACATGCGGGCGATAGAGCGGCTGACCTTGTTAAGGGTGGTGGATATGAAATGGATGGACCACCTGGATGCCATGGATCAGCTGCGGCAGGGTATAAGCCTGAGGGCCTACGGCCAGCAGGACCCCCTTATCGCCTATAAACTGGAAGCCTACCAGATGTTTAACGACATGATAGCTTCCATCCAGGAGGATGTGATAAGATATCTTTTTAGAATAAAAATGGTAGTCCAGCCCCAAGTGGAAAGGCCGCGGATAATCATAGAGAACCGCTCTAAAGAAGGAGAAGAAGCTGCCCGGCAACCGGTGAGGAAGCAGAAAGTAGGCCGCAACGATCCCTGCCCTTGCGGCAGCGGCAAAAAATATAAAAAATGTTGCGGCGCAGGAAAATAGACGGGGGTGAAAAGATGCTGGCAGACCTAAAGAGCCGAATGCAAAGCGTAAAGGAAAAACTGGAAGAATTGAGGGTTTCCCTTTGACCTGGAGGGGCTCCTCAAAGAAAGGGATAGGCTGGAACAGGAGATGCTGAAGCCTTCCCTCTGGGAGGACAGGTCCAAAGCTGAAGCCCTGGGCCGGCGCCTGAACTGGATAAGGGATAAGGTGGAGGCCTTCCTCCAGATGGAAAAAACCCTTAAAGATCTGGAGGAGCTCCTGGACCTGGCCCAAAGGGAGGGGGAGGAGTCCCTGGAGGGGGAGCTGGCCCGGGAACTGAACCGGCTGGATAAAGCCTTGGAAGAGGAGCTGCTGGCCACCCTTCTGGATGAACCCTATGATGGCTGTAACGCCATTTTAACCCTCCATGCCGGTGCAGGGGGAACGGAAGCCCAGGACTGGGCAGCCATGCTCCTGCGCATGTATACCCGTTGGGCGGAAGAAAAGGGCTATCAAGTGGAGCTGCTGGATTATCTGGCGGGGGAGGAGGCAGGGATAAAGAGCGCCACCATCCTGGTCAAAGGAAAGAACGCCTACGGCTATTTAAAGGCGGAAAAGGGGGTACATCGGCTGGTGCGCATTTCCCCCTTCGATACCGCTGGCAGGCGCCACACCTCCTTTGCCTCGGTGGACGTGATACCGGAGGTGCCCTTTGAAGAGGAGGTGGAGATAAATCCCAGCGACTTAAAGATAGATACTTTCAGAGCCCAGGGGGCTGGAGGGCAGTACGTCAACAAGACCGATTCCGCCGTACGCATAACCCATCTGCCCACAGGCATTGTGGTCACCTGCCAAAGCGAGCGCTCCCAGTATGCCAACCGGCAGGCGGCCATGAAAATCCTCCAGGCCAAGCTGGCTGCCCTCAAACGGGAAGAGCAGGAGAGGGAGCTACAGCGGTTGCGGGGGCAACAGAGGGAGATAGCCTGGGGCAGCCAGATTCGATCCTATGTCTTTCACCCCTATACCTTGGTAAAAGATCACCGCACCGGGTTGGAAATTCACGACGCCCAGAGGGTGATGGACGGCCAGATAGATCCCTTTATACAGGCTTATTTGAGGCAGAAGAAGGCGCCTGGAGAAAAAGCGGCTAAAAGCCAAGGGTCTGGATTATAACCGGACCCTTTTGATTTTTTAATCCCTTGATCTCTAACCAAGCTTTACCTATAATGAATTTAGAATTTTGGTTTTTTGGGTATAATACGACCAAAAGGGAAAGGGAGGGACAGGCTATGGCCATAAGGGCCCATCTCGATTGGGCTAAAAACTATGTGGTGGAGCAGGTTTTGCGGGAAGCTCTGAACTACATGGATCGCAATCCTGAGGAGAACTTCCCCAAGCTTTTGCAGGTGGCCCGCCTGTTGGCCCGCCAGGAAGGACATAAGCGCCAGATCCAGCAGGTGTTGGAGGCCTACCGGCAGAACCCCAGCATCCGGGCTTATGTGCATCGCCTCTTTGATCTCCATCCCAATGTGAAGCAGAGGCTTATTTTCAACTGGTTCGTCCACGCCATGTTGCTGGGCATACCCAAACAGCAGCAGGTGGCCAAGGAAACGGGGGTACATATACCCAACTTTTTCCTTTTAGATCCCACCAGCGCTTGCAACCTCCGCTGCCAGGGTTGCTGGGCAGGGGAGTATGAGAAGCATCACAGCCTGGACTTGGAACTGGTGGATCGGCTCTGCCGGGAAGCCAAAGAGGTGGGGATTTACTGGCTGGTTTTGTCGGGAGGGGAACCCTTCTGCTGGCCCCACCTGGTGGAGATGGCAGCCCGCCATCCGGATATGGCCTTCATGGTCTACACCAACGGCACCCTCATAGACGAGAAGATGGCCGACCAGCTCTTGGAGGTGGGCAACCTCTCTCCGGCCATAAGCCTGGAGGGCTGGAGGGAAGCCACCGATGCCCGCAGGGGTCCAGGAGTCTTCGACAAGGTAATGCGGGCTATGGATCTGATGAGGGAGCGGGGTTTGGCCTTCGGAGCCTCCCTCACCATTACCCGCCACAACGTGGAGGAAGTTACCAGCGAAGAGTTTGTGGACTTTTTGATCCAAAAAGGGGTGCTCTATGTATGGAGTTTCCATTATATCCCCATCGGACGCCAACCCCAGCCGGAGCTCATGGTTACCCCGGAGCAGAGGGCCTATCTGGTGGAGAGGGTCAACTACATCCGCACCCATAAGCCCCTCATGTGGGCTGATTTCTGGAACGACGGCCAGCTCACCCTGGGTTGTATAGCCGGAGGTCGCCGCTACTTCCATATAACCGCCAGCGGCGATGTGGAACCCTGCGCCTTTGCCCACTTCACCCTGGACAACATAAAGGAGAAGAGCTTGATGGAGGTGTTGCAGTCGCCCCTCATGAAGGCCTACCAGGAACGCCAGCCTTTCTGCGAGAACCTGCTCCGCCCCTGCCCCATCATAGACGTGCCCCAAGCCCTGAGGGAGATAGTGGCTGTGACGGGAGCCAGGCCCACCCATCCAGGGGCGGAGACCATTCTGGAAGGGCCCCTGGCCCAATATCTGGACCAGCATTCCGCCAGATGGGCCCAGGTGGCCGACCGACTCTGGGAAGAGATCCAGAGCAAGAAAAGGGCTGAAGAATTGACAGCCAGCCCTTGAGGGAGTATGCTTAATTATGATAATTTTTTAAAGGCATTCCGGAGGTAAGGGGCAATTGCTCACCAAAAGGCAAGTGGAATTTTTAAATAAAGTAAGAGATATATTCCAGAAGACGGGGCATCCTGTCCATTATATAGATCTGGCCCAGGAAATGGGGGTAAGCAAGTGGACGGCCTATGACGTCCTCTCTGAGCTGGAAAGGAAGGGGTTTGTGCGGCGGGAATATTCCTTAAAGGGAGGGGTAGGCCGCTCCCAGGTCCTCTTTCTGCCGGTGGATTCCCCCCGCGAGATGGGTCCCCTCTCCCGCTGGAAAAGGGTGAAGGAGGGCCTCCTGGCCCAAGTGGCCAACCTCTTTTCCCAGGATCCCGATCGGGCCCTGGCCGATCTCCTGAAAGAGATGCCCAAAGACCCCTTGTTGGGCAGCGCCTATGCCCTTCTGGCCCTTTTGACCTTCCTGCGCTCTTTAGGTCAGGAGGTCCTGGAAAAAATCAAGAGGGCCATTATAAGGGGATCCTGCCCGGAAAAAAAGCTCTTTCTGGTTACGGGGACTGGTCTGGGGTTGGCTGCCCAGATGGGACCCCAGGGGATAGCCCTTACCCCCCTTTTTTCCCATGTGCAGCGTCTGCAGGATAATCTGGAGAGGCTTTCAGGAGAGGAACACCGCCTGCTCCACGATTTTTTCCTGGAAGTCTTGGAACGGGTTTCTTAAAAGCCCGGCTTGCCGGGCTTCTTTTTTAATGGAGGAACAGCATGTCCTTAAGGCAGCGAGCTCAATTTCCCCCGCTACCGACAGGTGATAAATGTCCTGGCCCGCCATGGTTTCGGTTTTATCCTGGAACAATTGGGCTTGGGAGGGTTGGTGAGAAGGGCTTCCAGGAAGATAGCCCCCCTTTCCCCAGGGGAAAGGTTGCGGCTGGCTTTAGAAGAGCTGGGCCCCACCTTCGTCAAGCTGGGGCAGCTTTTGAGCACCCGTTCTGACCTCCTTCCTCCCGAGATCATCCTGCAGCTGGCCCAACTCCAGGATCGAGTCCCCCCTTTCCCCTTCTCTCAGGTAAGGGCTATAATCCAGGAGGAGCTGGGGGTGCCTGTGGAGGAGCTCTTCGCTGCCTTCGATCCCCAACCCTTAGCCGCCGCTTCCATCGGCCAGGTGCACAGGGCAGTGCTCTCCGAAGGGGAGAAGGTCATAGTAAAGGTTCAGAGGCCGGGGATCAAGGAAGAGATCCAGGTGGATCTGGAAATACTCTACGACCTGGCCAGATTGGCCCAACGCCACACCGTTTATGGGGAAATTTATGATTTCCTGGGCATAGTGGAAGAGCTCTCCCGCACTTTGGAACAGGAGCTGGATTACACCCAGGAGGGGCGCAATGGGGAGCGCTTGAAGCATATCTTGAGGGATAACCCTCAAGTCTACGTTCCCAGAATCTATTGGGTTTACACCACTTCCCGGGTGCTGACGGTGGAATACGTAGAGGCCTGGAAGCTCAAGGATCTGGCCCAGATGGAGGAGCCCCCCGTGGATCTAAGGCGGGTGACTGACCATCTGGCCCGTTCTTTTTATCAACAGGTGTTGATCCACAGTTTTTTCCATGCAGACCCCCATCCTGGCAATCTGGCGGTCCTGCCGGGGGAAGTCTTGGTATTCATGGATTTCGGCCAGATGGGGGAGTTGTCGGAAGAGAGACGGGAACAGCTGACCAATCTCATTGTGGGTATAGTGAGCCGGCAGGTGGAGGAGATAATAGAGGCCATATCGGCCATGGGGGTTGTTTCCAAGCAGACCGATTGGGAGGGGCTGAAGAGGGATATAGAAAAGCTGAAGGATAAGTACTATCATAAAACCCTGGAGGAGGTGAGCCTGGGGCAGTCCCTCCAGGAAATACTGGAAGTGGCCTTCCGGCATAAAATAAGGGTCCCCTCTGAATTCACCATGCTGGCTAAAGCCCCCATCACTTTGGAGGGGGTGGTGAGGGAACTGGACCCTTCTATAAAGTTGGCCCAATTGGCCGAACCCTACGTGGCTGAATTGTTACGGGCCCGCTATCGCCCCTCCCGCCTGTGGAGGCGGTTCAAAGGCGAGGTGAAGGAGGGGTGGAAGCTATTACGGGGGCTCCCAAAGGAGCTCCACCGGCTCCTGTTCCAACTGAACCGGGAACAAGTAACCTTCAAGATGGAGATGGCCAACCTCCGGGCCTTCATAGATCAACTGGATCGGACGGTGAATAAGCTGACCATCAGCATTGTCCTTTTAGCCTTCAGCATCCTGATGGGCAGCCTCATAATGAGCTCTGCCCTGGGCACGCCGGGGGACCGCCTCTTTTTTCGTCTGCCCCTTCTAGAGGTGGGTTTTTTCATGGCCACTCTAATCTTTTTCTGGCTCCTCTTTTCCATGTGGCGGGGAGGCAGGGGTTAGATTGAAGAGGAATCTGGCGGATTACTCGGGCATAACTTTGGGCGCCTTCATAACCGCCATGGGCTTGGGCCTTTTCGAAGTGCCCAACAGGATAGCTGCTGGGGGCATAAGCGGGCTGTCCACCGTCATCCACTACCTGACGGGCTGGCCCGTAGGGCTCACCATGCTGGCCTTAAATCTGCCCCTATTCCTGGCGGGGTTCAAGATTATGGGCCGGGATTTCGGGATCAAATCCCTCTACGGCACCATAACCCTTTCGCTCTTTACCGACCTGGTGGGCTATCGGATACCTCCCCCCACCGCTGATCCCCTGTTGGCCGCCATTTACGGGGGGCTCCTCTGCGGGCTGGGGTTGGGGGTGGTGTTCCGCTGTGGAGGCAGCACCGGAGGTACGGACCTGGCCGCCCTCATCTTCACCCGCTATTTTCCCCTGACTTCGGGAATGGGCCTGCTGTTCATAGACGCTGTGGTCATAACCCTGGCGGGCATCGTCTTCAGCACCGAGCTGGCCCTCTACGCCTTGCTCTCCCTTATTATAGCCAGCCGTACCATAGATGCGGTGCAGGAAGGGGGAGGTTACGCCAAGGCGGTGTTCATCATCTCCCGGCGGCCGGAGGAGATAGCCCAGGGGATCCTGGGGGAATTGCAGCGGGGAGTCACGGGTCTGGAGGGACGGGGCCTTTATACCCGCCGGAGGCGGGAGGTGCTGCTGGTGGTGGTGCAGCGGGCTGAGCTGAGCCGGCTTAAAGCCCTGGTGGCGGAGATAGACCCCCGAGCCTTCGTTATCGTGAGCGATACCCATGAGGTGCTGGGGGAAGGTTTTCGCCCTTGGAGCATTGCCTCCCCAGAACCTGCTGAGGAAAATAAAGAGGAGGGAAATTTTTGGTGGGAAACTCCATCAGAGAACTGGAGGCCAAAGCAAGACAATTGAGGCGCCACATAATCCAGATGATAGGCAAGGCGGGCTCCGGCCATCCGGGAGGGTCCTTATCCGCGGTGGAGATAGTCACCGCCCTCTACTTCCGGGTCATGCGGCTGGATCCTAAAAATCCCCACTGGCCCGATAGGGACCGATTCATCCTGTCCAAGGGCCACGCCGCCCCGCTCCTCTACGCTGCCCTGGCGGAGAAGGGCTTCTTCCCCAAGGAGTGGCTGCTGACTTTAAGGCAGCTGGGCAGCCCCCTCCAGGGGCATCCCCATTGCAGGTACCTGCCGGGAGTGGAGGTCTCCACCGGATCCCTGGGGCAGGGGCTGGCCGTGGGTAACGGGATGGCCCTGGCCGCCCGTCTGGACAAGAGGGATTATCGGATTTACGTGCTCTTAGGGGACGGGGAGCTCCAGGAAGGCATGGTTTGGGAAGCGGCCATGGCCGCCTCCCACTACGGGCTGGACAATCTCACCGCCATCGTAGACCGCAATTTCCTCCAGATAGACGGCTCCACCGAGCAGGTCATGTCCCTGGAGCCGGTGGAGGACAAATTCAGGGCCTTCGGATGGGAGGCCAGGACCATCGACGGCCACGATTTCCCCCAGATCCTGGAGGCCCTGGATTGGGCCCGGAGGGTTAAGGGGAAGCCTGCAGCCATAGTGGCCCACACCATTAAGGGGAAAGGGGTAAGCTTTATGGAGAACAATCCCGACTGGCACGGCAAAGCCCCCAAGCCGGAAGAGGTGGAAAGGGCATTGGCGGAGCTACAGGATCAGGAGGGGTAAAATGCAGAAGATAGCTACCCGCGAAGCTTATGGCAGGGCACTGGTGCAGCTGGGACACCAGGATCCCCGGGTGGTGGTCCTGGACGCGGATCTTTCCCGATCCACCATGACCGTCTACTTCGCCCGGGAATTTCCCCATCGCTTCTTCAATATGGGGGTGGCGGAACAGAGCCTGATGGGCACGGCGGCGGGATTGGCCCTGTGCGGGAAAATACCCTTTGCCAGCACCTTTGCCGTCTTCGCCTCCGGCAGGGCCTATGATCAGATCCGGAACGGCATAGCCTATCCCGCCCTTAATGTCAAGATAGCCGCCACCCATGGCGGCCTCTCCGTTGGGGAAGACGGGGCCTCCCACCAAGCCCTGGAGGATATAACCCTCATGAGGGTAATCCCCAACATGACCGTGATCGTGCCGGCCGATGCGGAAGAGACCAGGCAGGCGGTTTTTGCCGCCGCCCGGCATGAGGGTCCGGTATATCTGCGCTTGGGTAGGCTGCCCGTGCCGGTGATCTATGAAGAAGAGTACGTCTTTCAGATAGGCCGGGCCCATATCTTGAGGGAGGGAGAAGACGCTGCCATCATCGCTTGCGGGCTTATGGTCCATGAAGCCTTGAGGGCGGCGGAGGAACTGGACTCCTTGGGCTTTAAGGTCTTGGTCGTCAACATGAGCACCATAAAGCCCCTGGACAGGGAGGCGGTGCTCAGGGCTGCCCGCACTGGAGCCGTGGTCACCGCTGAGGAGCATAGCGTCATCGGGGGGCTAGGGAGCGCCGTGGCCGAGGTATTGGCCCAGGAGCTCCCCACTCCCATGGCCATGGTGGGGGTGAAGGATACCTTCGGGGAATCGGGGAAGCCCCAGGAGTTGTTAGAGAAATACGGCCTGACCCATAGGCACATCTTGCAGGCAGTGCTGACCCTCAAGAGGGCCCCTTTAGGCCGATGATTTTATAACGAAAGATCCCTCCCGGGGCCTTCACTTCCACCTCTTCCCCCAATTTTTTGAGCAGCAGGGCCCTCCCCATGGGGGATATATAATATATCTCCCCTTTCGAGGGTTCTCCCTGGAAGGGGTTGACCAACCTCAGGTCCAGGACTTCCCCCGAATCCAGGTCTTGCACCTCCACCTGGCTTCCCACCATCACGAAAGGACACGCGCTCCCGGCGACCCCGCCGTGGAGCAGTTTTTCTATAGAATGGATGTAGCCCTCCAGGAGCTCTATCACTTCTTTTTTCTCTGGGGAAGGATCGTTATAATATTTCTCTATGAGCTCATTCTTTTCCGCCTCTATGGCTGAAAGGTGCCGGATAAGGAACTTTTCCATGACAAAGCCCTCCTCCCCGTCTCTATTAAAAGGAAAAACCCTAGAAATGGTAAAGGGGCACCCGGCCGGGCGCCTTTTTTTACCTGGATTATATATGGTTTTGTAATGGCTGTCAACTTTCCATGTTTTTACATGAAATCGATCGGCTGTTAACAAAAGGCAAAAGGATTTTAAATCCGGGTGTCGAAAACTACCCTGGGATTACTAATTCTTGGAGGTGCAGGATGGGCCTTATCCAGTTCTACAATGTTACCAAGCTCTATCCTCCCGACGTTGTGGCCTTGGAAAATATAACCCTCAAGATAGATAAAGGCGAGTTCGTATTCCTGGTGGGGCCCAGCGGGGCTGGCAAGACCACCCTGGTACGGCTTCTTTTTAGGGAAGAGCTGCCCACCAAGGGACAGATTCTGGTGGGGGGCCGGAGCATAACCAGGCTTAAGGGAAGGGAGATAGCCCTTTTGCGGCGAACCATAGGGATGGTTTTTCAGGATTTCAAACTGATACCGGACTGGACCGTCTTTGAAAACGTGGCCTTTGCCCTCCGGGTTATCGAGGTTCCCCCCAGGGAGATAAAACCCCGGGTGGAGAGGGTCCTGGATCAGGTGGGGCTGCTCTCCCGGGCCCATCTTTTCCCCCACCAGCTTTCCGGGGGGGAGCAGCAGCGGGTAGCCATAGCCCGGGCCATCGTAAACCGTCCCCGGATACTGGTGGCGGACGAGCCCACCGGCAATCTGGATCCGGATACTTCCAGGAAGATAATGGCCCTGCTACAGGAGATAAACGCCATGGGGACCACGGTCATCATGGCTACCCATGCCTGGGATATAGTGAACAGCATGAAAAAGAGGGTTATCGCCTTGAGGGCGGGCCGGCTGGTGAGGGATGACCGGGAAGGGGTATACGGTTATGAAGCTTAGCACTATGGCTTTTTTCCTCCAGCAGGCTTGCACTTCCTTGAGGCGCAACTTATGGATGAGCCTGGCCGCAGCTGCCAGCGTGGCGGTCACCATGTTCCTCCTGGGGGTGTTTTTGCTCCTGGTATTTAACCTGAACTACATGGCCAGCCAACTCCAATCCAATGTGGAGATAGCCGCCTTTCTCCACGTGGATACCCCCAGGGAGGTGGTCCAGCACCTGGAAGCCCAGATAAAACATCTCCCCGGGGTGAGGGAGGTGGTGCTGGTGCCCAAAGAGGAGGGTTTCCGTAAAATAAGCCGCCAATTTGGGGGGGAGGAGGAGCTCCTCAGCGCCACTGGAGGGGTGAATCCTTTGCCCGATTATCTATTGGTGAGGGTCAATACCCCTGAGGAGATAAGGGATATAGCGGGGGCCATAGCCCAGCTACCGGGGGTGGAAAAGGTGAATTACGGCCAGGAAGTGGTGGAGAGGCTCTTCGCCCTGGTGCGGTGGTTGCGCTGGTTGGGGGCGGGGCTTATCCTCTTGCTGGCCTCCGGGGCCGTAGTCCTCATAATGCTCACCATCCGTTTGACCGTATACAGCCGCCGCCAGGAGATCAGCATCATGAAATACGTGGGGGCCACCGACAGTTTTATCCGTTGGCCCTTTTTCCTGGAGGGGCTCTTCCTGGGACTGGTGGGTTCTGGCCTGGCCGCAGGAGCGGTCTATGGCATCTATACCTGGCTCCTTTCCAGGAGCTTTAACCTTTTCCTTTTCCTACCTCTGCTCAACGATCCCGCCCTTCTCCTGAAAAGCCTGCTGGGCCTCATAGGCGCGGGGGCCGGGGTAGGGGCTCTGGGCAGCCTTTTATCCATAAGGCAGTTTCTCAAAGTCTGAACAGGGGGTAAGCAGCATGGGTAGAGGACAGAAGCTGGCCATCTGGCTTTTGGGCGTATTCCTGTTGAGCTTTTTAACTCCTGCCTATGGCTCCACCCTTCAGGAGCTACAGCGCCAGCAGAGGCAAATTCAGCAGGAAATGGCGGAACAGCAGAAGATATGGTCCCAGAAGAACAACGAGAGCCAGAGGATCATGGAGAAGCTGCAGGCCTTAGAGCAGGAAATACAGGCCAAGGAGAGGGAGATATCCCGGCTGGACGGGGAGCTGGCGGCAGCCCAGGCCAGGGTCCAGGAGGTGGCGGAGGATCTGGCCAGGGCGGAAGCGGCCCAGGAGGCCAGAATGGGGCTGTTCCGCAAGAGGTTGAAGGAGATCTATCAGGTGGGTAGGGTCAATTACCTGGAGGTGCTCCTCCAGGCCACCAGCCTGGAAGATTTTCTGGTGCGGATGGAACTTTTGAGCAAAATCGCCCAGAACGATATAAAGCTCATACAGGAGATCAAGGCGGAGAGGGATAGGATAGCTGCCCAAAAGGCCCGTCTGGAGGCAGAGCGGGATAAGGTGGCCCAGCTGAGGCAGCAGGTGTACCAGGAGAAGGTGATGCTGGCCTCCCAGCGGGAAGACCACCGCCGCCTTCTGGCTCAGGTGGAAGAGGAGAAAAAGCAGGTGGAATCGGTGCTGGCGGAGATGGAGGCCTTGGCCAGCCAGATTGCCGCCAAAATCCGGGCGGAACAGGCCAAGAGCAGCCGCCCCTTGCCTTCCGGCAGCACCAAGGGTATGCTGTGGCCTGTGCCCGGATACTATTATGTCTCCTCCCCCTTCGGTTGGAGAATACATCCCCTCTTTAACATCCGGAGCTTCCACAACGGCGTAGATATCCCCGCACCCACAGGGACCGAGGTGGTGGCTCCCCTGGATGGACGAGTCATATCCACCGGATGGCTAGGGGGGTATGGCAATCACATAAGCATAGATCACGGCGGAGGCCTGTCTACCCTCTACGCCCATCTCTCTTCCATTCTGGTAAGGGAGGGGCAGGAGGTAAAAAAGGGCCAGGTCATCGGCAGGATAGGCAGCACGGGCTGGAGCACAGGTCCCCACCTCCACTTTACCGTGATGATAAACGGGGAACCCGTCAACCCAATGAACTATTACTAAAAGGTATTTCGTTTACATATACTTTTTGAGGAAGCAGCATAGAGGTGGTGGTATTTTTGCGAAGAATATGGCAGCAGATCAAGAATCTGCTGCTGACCTTTTGCGTCCTGGTAACTTTGACCGTAGGGGTTCTGGGGGCCACCCATTACAAGGAGGCAGAACTCCTCCTCAGGACCTTTCTGGTGTTGCGCTATCACGCTTTGGAGCCGGTTAAAGGGGACAAACTGATAGAAGGAGCTCTCAAGGGCATGGTGGAGGCTCTGGGGGACCCCTATTCCGCTTATCTGGACTCCAATACTTACCGCCATCTGCAGGAGAGCGTCAGCGGCAGTTACGGGGGGGTAGGGCTGCTCATCACCATAGATGAAAAGGATAAAAGGCTCATGGTGATCTCCCCCTTTAAGGGCACCCCTGCCCACAGGGCAGGGATAAAGAGCCGGGACTATATCCTCATGATCGATGATCGGGATACCGCCGGGATGGATCTGGAGACCGCTGCCAAGCTGATGCAGGGGGAGCCTGGGACCCAGGTGGAGTTGCTGGTTCTCTCCGAAGGGGATCCTGCCCCCAGGCGGATAAAATTGACCCGGGAGGTGATAAAGGTCCCCACGGTGGAAGGCCGCCTCCTCCCCGGGTATCCCGATGTGGGCTATATAAACATAACCATGTTTAACGAGCAGACCCCCAAGGATTTGGGAAATACCCTGGAGGTATTGCGGCAGCAGGGGATGAAAAAGCTGGTGCTGGATCTCAGGAACAACCCCGGGGGTGCCCTCTCCGCGGCGGTGGACGTGGCCAGCTATTTTATACCCCAAGGGCCCATAGTCTATATAGCCGACCAGAAGAGGCTGGAACCCCTGTTGGCCAGGGGTTATGCCCGTCCCCTCCCTTTGGTGGTCCTGGTGAACAGGGGGACGGCCAGCGCCGCTGAGATAGTGGCGGGGGCCCTGCAGGACACAGGAAAAGGCGTACTGGTGGGGGAACCCACCTTTGGGAAAGGGGTGGTGCAGACCGTATTCCCCCTTCCCGGAGATTCGGCGGTAAAGATCACCACCCACAAGTACCTGACTCCTGGGAAACGCGACATAAACAAAAAGGGGATTATCCCGGATCATTTGGTGGAACTGGATCCCCAATGGGAGCAGGAGGTGCTCCTCCGGGCCCCCGATATATCCTGGGACAGCCAGCTAAAGAAGGCTTTGGAGATTCTAAATTCCCCTTAGGAGGTGGTACCTTATGGAAAGGCAGGTGCTCCTGGTCATAGATATGCAGAACGATTTTGTTGACCCCCGGGGAGCCCTGAGCTTTCCTCAGGCCAGGGAGATCGCCCCCTTCATCAGGGATAAGGTGAAAGGGGCTTTGGAGGGGGGCAAAGAGGTCATCTTCACCTTGGATACCCATGCCCCTGACGACGCCGAATTTAAAAAATTTCCCCCCCACTGCCTGGAGGGGAGCTGGGGACAGGAACTCATACCGGAGCTGAGGGAAGTGGTGGGGGAGGTGGGGGAGCCCAGGGTGAGGTTCTTGAAGAAGAACCGCTACAGCGCCTTCTACAACACCCCCCTGGATCAATGGCTGGGCACCGCCCCTGGAAGCCCTGATCCCCGACCAGCCCTGGTGGAGGTGGTGGGCGTGTGCACCAATATATGCGTGTTCTTCACCGTAGAAGAATTGGCCAACCGGGATGTGCCCGTCAAGGTGTATCGCCAGGGGGTAGCCTCCTTTGATCCCGAAGCCCACAGGTTTGCTTTAGAGCAGATGGCCAAGGTGCTGGGCGCGGAGATAGTGTGACGAGGGCTCTGGATATACCAGAGCCCTTTTGCTGTTAAATGGTAATGCCGAAGTATAGGAGAGTATATTTTAAGGAGACGTACAGGAATATGGCCCCGAAAAGGGTCTTCAAAGCGGAGGCTTTTACCCGGGCCACCATCTTGGCCCCGTAGATGGCCCCTATAACCGCCCCCAGGCCCAGGCACACGGCAGTGGGTATATCCACCACCTGCTGGTAAAATTTAAAGGCAGCCCCCACCAGGGCCATCCAGATAAAGGAGGCCATGCTGGTGCCTATGGCCAGCTTTACCGGTGACCTGAGGATATATATAAACGAGGGCACCAGGGCATAACCTCCCCCCAGGCCTATAACACCCGTGAGAAACCCCACCACCGAGCCCAGCAACCCTTTGGCCCATCCGGAGCCGGGTATCCCCCCTGAGGAAGGGGGCTGGGGCAGGGCTTTCTCAGCCATGAGGCCTTCGTAGAGCATCCTCAGGGAAGGCAGGAGAAAGGCCAGGCCCACTATGAGATCGATCACCTTTCCATAAGGTTTGAGATAGCCGAACACGATGCTTCCCAGAATTACCCCCAGCACGCCGCTTGCTCCCACCACCAGGGCAGTGGGGGTATCCACGTTTTTCATCTTCAGGTGCTGGTAGGCCCCAGAACCGGCGGTGAAGACCACTGCCGTGAGGGTGGTGCCTACCGCCGCTGCAGGGTCGAAATGAAAACCGAACCTCACTATGGGCATCATCAGGACGCACCCGCCTATGCCCAAAAGCCCCCCGATGATCCCCGCCGGGATGCCCACCAAGAAAGCTATAAGGTGAGACATAACCGCGCCTCCTCATTTTTTTATAATCTCCCCTAATTCTTGGATACAGCCTTCCATCGCTTTCTGGGCCTTTTCATAGATATCCCATATCAAGGGGTCCCTCAGCCGGTAGAAAACGCTTGTACCTTCCTTTCTGGAGGTGAGGATGCCTGCCTGGCGCAGAACACCTAGATGCTTGGAGATGGCCGACTGTTCACCCCCCAGGGCGGGGACTATCTCGCACACGCACCGCTCCCCTCCTCGGAGGAACTCGATTATCTTCAGCCGCAGGGGATGGGCAAGGGCCCGAAAAAATTGAGCCATCACTTCTTCCTTTTCTCCGGTCACCGGATCACCTCCTTTTATGAATATATTATCATTTTGTCATAAAGTGAGCAAGGAGGGGTTTTGTTATATGGTAAAAATAGCGTAAAATTGGTCTGGTGAGGAGGAAATCTGCAGAAAAAGGCCAAATACGCTTTAGATAGGACTTTCAAGCGAGGGGAAAAGATGGCTTTTTAAATAAAAGGATTCTCATCCTGTCGCTGGCCTTGTGCCTGGCCCTCTGGCTAGGAGGGTGCGCCGGGGAGGGATCCCTGGACGATCCCCGTGCTTTCCGCATACTGGGCGGCTCAGAGCTGAAGGACCTCAGGGAAACGGGTCTGCTGGACTATATCCAGAAAAAATCGGGGATTAAGATATATCTGGAAGAAAACGGCAGCCTCGCCGCGGTGGAAAAGATATCCGGAGGGCAGCACCCTTACGATGCCCTCTGGATCCCCAATGGGTTTTACCCGGAGGCCTTCCGTTCGGAAATAAAAAATCCCCCCTTGGTAATGGAAAAGATCTTCATGAGCCCGGTGACGGTGGGGGTCAGGAGGGATCTGGCTGAGCGGTTTGGCTGGCTGGGACCCGAGGGTTTGGCCCGGGAGGACCTCTCCTGGAATGACATAAGGGAGAAGGCCGTCAGGGGGGAGCTTCAGCTGTATATGACCCACATGCACACCTCCAATTCTGGAG
>DRZV01000092.1 GCA_011375465.1 Neomoorella mulderi | reverse complement strand
TCTAAACTTTGAAACGGTTCAGACGGTTATCCAGCCTTTTGGCCAAGGTTAGTAGCTGTTGGGAATTGGCCGCTATCTCCTGGGTAGAGGCGGACAGCTCTTCCGCCGAAGCGGAAATCTCCTCCGCTGAGGCCGAGGTCTCTTCGGAAACAGCGCTTATGCTCTGCACCTTATCCAGCACCACATCTTTAGCCTTTACCGTATTTCCCAGCTCTTTGTACGTACCCTCTATAGCCGGCCTCATGTTTTTCACCGCTTCTATTATATCCCGGAAAGCCTTAAAGGTCTCGTCCACCTTCTCCAGCTGGAGCGATACCTGCTTGTTGGTCTCCTCAGAGGTGGAGACCACCTGTTCCGTTTCCCTGGTTATGTTGCTCAGCAGGCTGCGGATCTTATCCGCCGAGGACCGGGACTCCTCCGCCAGCTTTCTGACCTCTTCCGCCACCACGGCAAAACCCCTGCCCGCTTCTCCGGCCCTGGCAGCTTCTATGGCAGCATTGAGGGCTAAAAGATTGGTCTGTTCAGCTATGCCGTTTATAACCTCCAGTATCTCCGCTGCCTGGGCCACCGATCCCTTCAGCAGGTTGAGCCTTTCCGCCACCGCTTTAAAGGCCTGGCTGGACTCCCTTATAGAGGATATGAGGCCGTCCAGCTGCCCTTTGCCCGCCTCGGCCATTTTGGAGCTATGTTCGCTGGCAGTTTTTACCCGATCCACCTGCTGGGCCACCTTCTCCAGGGCCTGGGATATATTCTCCATGAGGGTTAAGATCTCCTCCAGGTGTCCCGCCTGTTCGGTGGCGCCGGAGGCCACCTGCTGTATGGCCTTGGCCACCTCTCCTGAAGATGAAGCTATTTCCTGGGATATGGCGCTCAAATTTTCCGAACTACCTGCCAAGGTCTGGGCGTCCATCTTGAGGCCATTGAGAAGCGGCCGCAGTTTTTCTTGGATCGCCTTGACTGCCTGGGCCAGCTTGCCCGTCTCATCTCTGCTGTTAAGATATTTTTCCGGAACTTCCTGGGTGAAATCTCCCTGGGCCACCACCCCCAGAATGCCGGTGATATCCACCAAAGGTTGGCTTATATTGCGGGCCACGAAGAAGGTTATCCCCACAGCTGCCAGTATAATGACCAGGGAAATGGTTATCAGGGTGATTTTTAAACTGGAAGTGCGGGCCATCACTTCCTGGGTGGGGGCGGTAATGGCTATGGACCACCCGGTGGTCTTTACCGGGGCATAGGCCACCATTTTATCCTCACCCTGAAAGGTATACCTGGCCAGCCCCTCCTCCCCCTGGGACATCTTGTTTATAACCGTCACCAGATCCTTCAACGACGGGTCCCCTTTGGCCTTTTCTAAAATATTTTCCTGGTTTTTAACCCTCTCGAAATCCCTGTGGGCTATGGTCTTGCCCGTTTTATCCACGGCAAAGGCGTATCCCGTACGGCCGTAGGTTATGGCCCGGATTTGGTCGTTGAATTTGGATACGTCCACCAGAACCACCAAAGCCCCGTTCACCTCTTCAGTGGCATAATGGTAAACAGGGGTGGCATAGACAAAGATCAGGGAATTATCCAGGCGGCTCACATGGGTACTGGATATATAGGTCTTGCCCTTTAGAGCGGCTTGGAAATAGTCCCTGTCGGATATGTCAATGCGCTGGCCGTCGGTGAAAATGGCGTTACCGCTCTTGTCCGCCAGGCCGAACTGCTTATATCCCAGGTCCGCCACCTTTTTCTGCAAGTCCCTCAGGGATTGCATTTTTTTTCTTCCAGGGTGGTCTCCCTATCCCCCAGTTTACCCCTGAGCACAGCCCGATTGGCGGTGTTCTCCACATAGGCTATGCGGCCCTGTACTATGGCGTCCACCGTGGAGGCGGCCTGACGGGCCACCTTCAACATGCCCTCTTTGGCCTCTTCCTCCAAGGATTTTTCCGCCTGCCAGTTGCTAAAAAAGCCCAGCAGCAAGCAGGCTCCTAAAACTATCCCCCCGAAGATAAGGGTCATCTTCAAAAGCAGGCTCTCTCTTATACGGTCCATAATTGTTTAGCCCCCTCAATTTTCCCGTCTTTCTGGCACCAGGCCTGGTTTTTAATCTTTTATCGGATCCCCTGAGGAACATCTTGAGGGCGCGGGGAATAATCTACAGTAAAAGATGGATTAAATGGGGGAGGTAGGAATAAATGCCAGAAGAAAGCAGCGGGCTCTTCGGGCCTAAAAAAAACGTGCAGGAAGGCGCTATGGGCTTTCCCTTTCGCGGGGGGAGCTACGCCTTTATCCTCTTTTTGATCTTGATCCTCCTGTTCTTCGGCGACAATTAACGTTAAAACCCCGCTGTTCAGCGAGGTTTTTCTTTTAAAGGGGTAGTTAAAATTTTTAAAAAGACGTCAGCTATATAGGGATCGAAATGCTTACCCCGCTGTTCCCGGATGTAGGACAGCACTTTGGGGAAAGGCCAGGGAGGCCGATAGGGACGGGGGGAGCCGAGGGCATCCCACACGTCCACCACGGCGAAAATACGGGCGGCCAGAGGAATGTTCTCTCCCTTTAACCCCTCCGGGTAGCCTGTTCCGTCCCATTTCTCATGGTGATATAGAGGGATGTCCAGGGCGGGTCTTAAGTAAGGGGATGGGGGAGAGCATTTCGTAAGCGTATACAGGGTGCGGCTTCATTATTTCCCACTCCTCAGGGGTTAAAGGTCCGGATTTCAAAAGTATGCTGTGGGGGATGGCCATCTTACCTATATCGTGCAGAAGGGCACCCCTCCGAATGTGAACAAGTTCCTCCTCCGGCACATTCAGCTGCCGGGCCAGCCGAAGGGTCATCTCCGTAGCCCTCTGGCTGTGTCCCTCCGTTTCCCTATCCCTGAGTTCCAGGGCCTTGGCCCATCCCTCTATGGTGGCGTCATAGGCTGATATAAGCTTTTCTCGGGAATGGTGGAGCTGTTCCGTGAGAATGGCATTTTCTATGGCTATGGCCAGCTGCTGTGAGATGGCTTCCATGAAATGCATCCATTCCTTATCGGGGCGAAACAGTTTCCGGCAATACAGCTCCAGAACTCCCAAAACTTTATCTTTAGAAATTAAAGGAAAACCCAGATAGGATACAAAACCCTCTTCTTTCAATAAATTTTCCCAAAACCCTTCTCCCCGTATATCTCCGCAGCGGCGCACCACCATGGTTTTTCTCTCCAGCACCACCTTTCCCGCCAGGCCTCTCCCTAACCTCCATATCCTTTTTAGATATCCTGTGGGAAATGAAACCCTTTTCCCATTTTAAAATTCAAGGAGTTCGTCCGGGGATCCCAGAGAAAAAGGGCCACGGCGTCTATGCCCATAAGCATGGTTATCTGGTTTAACACGAATTCCAGGGTGGCCTGGAGGTCCAGGTTTCTGGCTATGGCTTGATCTATCTTGCGGAGCAGGTGAAGGTAATCCTGAGTTTTACTGAAAAAAAGGCATGGTCTCACCTCTAGCCCATATTTGCCCACCCTCTCCTTATACGATGTTCGTCGGGATCTCCCGGATTTTAAGCTCCACAAGCTATTTTATTATACGGAGGACTTCCGGCAGAGGGCGGCGGGGAGGAGGAGAAGGCCTTTCCGCCGGGTAGCCCAGAGGCACCATGGCCACCGGGCGCAAATTGAAGGGCAGGGACAGAATCCTGCGGACCATCCCCTCATCAAAGGCCCCTACCCAGCATCCCCCCAGACCATAAGCAGAAGCGGCCAAAAGCAAGAGGGTGATGGCAGCGGCGGTATCCTGCAGGCAATAGAGGTGATATCCCCTCTCCTCGTAAACCACCGCCGATCTCTCCTGATCCGCACATACCACAATTACCACCGGTGCCTGGGCTATGAGATCATAGTCGGCCGACGCTTCTCCCAGGGCATCCTTGACCTGGCGATTGAAGACGGCAAAAAAGTACCAGGGCTGAAGGTTCCCCGCTGAGGGGGCCCAGCAGGCCAGTTCCACCAGGCTGACCACCAGGTCTTCGGGCACAGGCTTGGGCAAAAAACGGCGTATACTCCTGCGCTCCCTTATGGCCCGAAGCACATCTTTCATCCTATCCCACCTCCATCAGGGAACGGACCAGGTGTATCTCTGGCCCGTATTCCTCGCATTCTTTTACCGGGGTCTCCAGGATCAAAGGGAGTTTGCCCAAGAAGGGGTGATTAACTATAGTTTTAATACCTTCCAGCCCCAACTCCCCCTTACCGATATTGGCATGGCGATCTTTCCTGCTGCCTAAAGGGGTCTTGGAATCGTTTAAATGCATTATCTTTATCCTGTCGAGGCCGATCAGCTTTCCCAGCCTTTCCACCAGCCGGTCACAGCCCTCTCGGGTTCGCAGATCCCAACCGGCTTCAAAAAGATGGGCCGAGTCCAGGCACACACCCACCCTGGGGGGCCAGCCCAGACCGTCCAGTATGTTTCGGATCTCTTCCAGGGAACCTACCTCCCTGCCCTGTCCTGCCAAGGTCTCCAACAGGAGCATAGGCACCGGCCCTTGTAACGTCAGATAGGCCTCCTTTATGGCAGCCACAATCCTCTCTATGGCCCTCTCCACCTCCCCGTCGTGGTGGCCCGGATGGACCACCAGGTACTCCCCTCCTATGGCAGCCACCCTCAGGGTATCTTCCCTCAACACCATCCGGGCAAACTCAGCCTTGGATCCCGGGGCCGCTCCCAGGTTTACCGCATAGGGAAAATGCCCCACCACAGGGTAAATATCCGCCTCTTGCCTGGCTCTCTTCCATTCCTTTATTTCCTCTTCCTCTATTGAACGGGCAGCCCCGCCCCGGGGATTCCGGGTAAAATACTGAAAGGTGTTGGCCCCCAATTTTAAAGCCATCTCCACGGCTTTAGGCAGGCCCTGGGCTATGGAGAGATGGGCCCCTACGCGCCGTTTTTCCACTCCAATTCCTCCTCGCTATCTTTTAGAGTCATTTTCCCTTAAGGCCATACCCCTGTCAAGCTTCCATATTTTGCTTTGAGGAGGATTTTTATAAGTGATGCTGAATAAAAATGAGACTTTATATGGCAGAAGGCGAGGGTTTTGAAATCTTTCTTTAAATCTCTGGCGGTATTCCTTTTGGGGGCCTGTCTTCTGGCCTCTCCAGGATGCAGGGGAAACCCTCTTTCCCAAAACCCAAATACACCGTAGCCATGGATGCTTCCTTTGCCCCCTTTGAATTCAGAGATATGAAGACGGGGGAGTTTACAGGGTTTGACGTGGACCTCATAAGGGCCCTGGCAGAGACCCAAGGATTCGAAGTGGAAATCAAAGAGATGAGTTTTGACGGTATACTGGCTGCCCTGCAGACGGACAATGTGGACCTGGCCATCTCGGGGATAAGCATTGACGAAGAGAGGAAGAAGGCTGTCAACTTTTCTATGCCCTACTACCAATCTGGCCTGATAGTGGCGGTGAGGGCTGATAACGACACCATAAAGGGTTTCGAGGACCTGCCGGGGAAAAGGATAGGCGTGCAGATAGGTACCACCAGCGCCAAGGAAGCCAAAAAGATACCCAATGCCAAAATAACCAAACTGGACAAGGTTCCCGAATTATTCTTAGAACTGAGGAATGGCGGGGTCGATGCGGTCATCAACGACCTGCCGGTGACCCTCTACTATATCCGGCAGGGGAACAGGATATAAAGACT
Organism: Neomoorella mulderi; assembly: GCA_011375465.1. Taxonomy (GTDB): domain Bacteria; phylum Bacillota; class DSM-521; order Neomoorellales; family Neomoorellaceae; genus SpSt-1133. The sequence continues at coordinate 26,092 of DRZV01000092.1, read as the reverse complement.
GTTAGGTAACATCAAACAGGCGGAATATTACGGGATAGCAGTGCCCAAAAATAAACCCGAGGTTTTGGAAAAGATCAACCAAGGGCTTCTCACCTTGAAAGAGAACGGCCAATACGCCGCCATCTACAAGAAATGGTTTGGGGAAGAGCCTCCCCCCTTCCTGCCTGGAGAACCTCCTCAATAGTGCGGGCACGGTATGCGTAACTTGAGGTTACGCATACTTGTTTTTGTTTTAATTCTGTAGCCGAGGTGATAGAAGTTGTCCTTGCTGCTCAAATCCCTCTCCTATCTGATAAACGGCGCCCTCCAAACCCTTAAGATAACCGTGGTGGCGGTATCCCTGGGCACTGTGATAGGGCTTGTGGCCAGCCTGGGGCGCTTATCTAAAAAGCGTCTCCTCAGCGTCCTGGCCACCTGCCATGTGGATTTTTTCCGGGGACCCCCCTTCTGGTACAGATATACATCGTGTATTATGGTTTTCCTCAGCTCCTCAACGAGGCCCACATGTTTTTGGCGGAACTTCTAAGAATTCCCCCTCCCTTTCAGAGTACCCACATCCCGGTATTCCTGGCAGCAGTCATCTCCACCAGCTTAAACAGCGGAGCCTACGTGGCGGAGATCTTTAGGGCAGGTATACAATCCATAGAAAGAGGCCAATACGAAGCGGCCCGCTCCTTGGGGATGACGGAAGGGCAGGCCATGCGCCACGTTATCCTGCCCCAGGCCTTCAAAAGGGTCATCCCTCCCCTGGGGAACGAATTCATAGCCATGCTAAAGGACACTTCCCTCCTATCGGTCATAGGCTACGTGGAGTTGACCCGGCAAGGACAGCTCATCAGCGCGGTCACCTTCCGTCCCCTGAAAGTGTAGATGGCAGTAGCGCTGGTGTACTTGGCCATGACTTTTGCCATCTCCCGTCTGGTGGACTACCTGGAAAGGAGGCTCAGGGTGGCCTGATGGATAAAAGCCGGTCTGGTAACGGATGGATGATCGAGATCAGGGAACTTTACAAGAGTTTCGTCACCCTGCAGGTGTTAAAAGGGATAAACCTCAAGGTATCTCCCCAAGAAGTGGTAGTGATAATCGGCCCCAGCGGTTCGGGCAAGAGCACCCTGCTGCGTTGCATAAATCTTCTGGAAAAACCTGACAAGAAAGAGGTCATAATAGACGGCGTTTCCCTGACCGCCCCTCATGTTAACATTAATCTTATCCGCCAGCAGGTGGGCATGGTGTTCCAGCGTTTCAACCTATTTCCCCATAAAACAGTACTGGAGAATATAACCCTAGCCCCCATCCACGTGAAAAGGGTGCCCCGGGAAGAGGCAGAAAAAGAGGCATGGGAATTGCTGGCAAGGGTGGGGCTGAAGGACAAAGCCCACTCCTACCCTGAAGAGCTCTCCGGGGGTCAGCAGCAGAGGGTGGCCATAGCCAAGGCCCTGGCCATGCACCCTAAAGTGATGCTGTTCGATGAGCCCACTTCGGCTCTGGATCCTGAGATGGTGGGGGAAGTGCTGGAGGTGATGAGGGATCTGGCCCGGGAAGGGATGACCATGGTGGTGGTCACCCACGAGATGGGATTTGCCCGGGAAGTGGGGGACCGGGTCATATTCATGGATGAAGGGCTTATAGTCGAGGAGGGGACCCCTCAGGAGATATTCTTGCGCTGCCGAAATCCCAGGACCAAAGCCTTTCTGAGCAAAATACTCTAGGTGGGGGAATATGGGCAAGCTCTATATAGGCACCTCAGGTTGGTCCTATAGACACTGGCGGGGGATATTCTACCCTGAGGATTTGCCCTACGGGGAACAGCTCCAGTATTACTCCCGACATTTCCCCACCACGGAAGTCAATTCTTCCTTCTATCACCTGCCCCGGCCTTCCACTGTGGAAAAATGGTATAGGGAAACACCTCCTCATTTTCTCTTCGCAGTCAAGGTCTCCCGTCTTATCACCCACGTGAAGAGATTGACCGATATAGAAGAGGCCTGGAACAACTTTCAAGAGAGGGTCGCTCTTTTAAAAGAAAAATTAGGCCCCCTGCTGTTGCAATTTCCCCCCAGCTTTCGAATGGAAGAGGAGAACTATCAGAGGGTGGAGGAATTCTTGAAAAACAGGCCAGACCTCCAGCTGGCTTTTGAATTCCGCCACTCCAGCTGGTGCGATCCTGCAGCCTATGATTTATTGAAAAAATATAACGTCGCCTGGGTAATCGCCGACTCCTCCCGTTACCCCAAGGCCAAAGCTATAACCGCGGATTTCGCCTATATAAGGATGCATGGACCCGAAGCCCTTTTCAGTTCTTCTTACTCAGAAGAACAGCTGGAGGAGCTGGCCCAGGACATCTCCCAGTACATGAAAATATGCCGGGAGATCTATGTGTACTTCAACAACGACGTCGGGGGATGTGCGGTGCAGAATGCCAAAACCTTGTGGGAAAAATGTCAGAAGATCTGTCCGCTTTGATCCATTTCCAGCAGTGCCCCCCTTTCCTGGTCCACCACTTCTAAAAATACTTCCGCCAAATGGGGATCAAATTGGACCCCGGCCTGCTCCTTTATCTCTTCCAAAGCCTCCTGGATGGTCTTGGCATTTCTATAGGCTCTTGCGAATATCATGGCCGTGAAGGCGTCCGCTATAGAGAGGATCCTGCACTCCAAGGGGATCTCTTCTCCCTTCAGCCCTAGAGGGTAGCCTTTTCCATCCCATCTTTCATGGTGCTTTAAAATCAAATCCGCGATGCCGGTCAGATCGGGACAGGCCAAGGCCAACCGGTAACCCCTCTCCGGATGCTGTCTTATGAGCTCCCATTCTTCCGGGCTCGACGGTGTGTCTTTAAGGAGTATTCGGGCCGGTATACTGACCTGTCCTATATCCCGAAGCTTGGCCAACAGGAGGAGAGCGGACATCCGCTGGGAAGACAGCTTTAACTTTTCTCCCATTTTACGGCAGAGATGCTCCAACACTCGAGCCTCTTTCCCTTCGAGGAAACCGTGCCTCTGCATGGCCGTCAAGAGAGTTTCTAAAATTTGTCTACGGATGCTGGCAGCAGAAGAGAGCTTCTCCCGGTACATGAGATCGTCCGCCCTTTTATAGGCGTAATCGAGCAGGGCCTCGGCATTGTAGGCTGTGGCCAGACCGAAAGAGATGCTCAAGGGAAGGTGGGGATTCTCCTGGTTGTACTGTTCCAGGGATTTCCGCAGGCGCTCTAGAATCTTATAGCCTTGGGAGGAATCGGTGTGGGGCAAAAGTATAATGAACTCGTCTCCCCCTATACGGGCCACCATATCGCTGGATCTGAGGCCGCTCTTTAAAATTTGGGAGGCCCTGATCAGCAATTCATCTCCCCTAAAATGTCCAAAGGTGTCGTTTATAAGCTTCAATCCGTCCACATCGGCTATTATGATGGTTATGGGGAATTTGTCGCTGCGGCTCAGCGATCGTATTTGCTCTTCAAAATAGTTGCGGTTGTAGAGCCCTGTCAAGGGGTCACGAAAACTCAGGTATTCCAGCCTCTCCGCCGCCTTTTTCTTATCAGTTATATCCACCACATTGCCCAGTATCATCCGCTGCCCGGGATCCAAGAGGACGAGGGTTCCCTCTACCCACCTCACCTCCCCTCCTTTAGATATCACCCGGTATTCCCGGGTTTCTCCCGATATCCCCTGAAGGACTTGGGCTAGAAGCCCCGACACCTCCTTTTGATCCTGGGGATGGACCAAATCCAAAAGAGGCCTTCCCTCAAGTTCCTCCTGGCAATATCCTGTGAGCTTTTCAAATTTAGCATTGACCCTGTAGAAAATTTCCCCTCGAGCCACATAAATGCCTATAGGGGAATAGAGAAAAATCTTTTTCAGCAGCTCTTCCTCCCGCTTTTCCATATGCCTGAAGCCCACCAGCTCCTCAATGCGCCGGGCGAAAATGCGGAGCAGGCGCCTGTCCTTCTCCGTCAGCCGGTGAGGGGTTTCAAAATAGATGAAGCCCTTTAAGCATCCCGAGAAGGGATAATAAAAGGAATTTCTCTGGTTTTGTCCAGAAATCTTTATGGCATTATTTTTATAATCTTCTGTTTTTCCCCATCCCCAAGACCCTGAGAAGAGCTGCTTTCCTTCCCTGTCCTCAACCCTGAGGACCACCCGCCTTCACCCCAAGACCCTGCTGGCCTTTTCCACTATTTTTTGGAAGAATTCCGGATAACTCCTAGGGATGGACAGGTTCATAATCTCATATAGGGTCAACAGCTCAGCCGATTCAAGGCCCATTTCTTACCACCCCGCGGCCACTGTTATGGTTTTATTGTAAAATAACGGGACGCCTTTCCAGCCGAGGATCTCCCCGAAGGTCAAAAGACCGAAGAGGGGAGCAGTGCCGGTAAAGGCAGATAGGTTTCCCATCTCCTTGTGGAAAACCTCTTTCAACAGAAAATATCGGGACACGCATTCGAATATCAGGAGAACCCTAGGATTGTCCGGGCCTACAACGTTTTTCACCGCCTTACGGGAAGCCTTCAAAAGGCTCTCCTCATCCGATTCCATGAGGAAGGCTATGCTGTCCTCTGGAACCTCGCTCACAAACCGTATGCTGCCGTCCTCCTCTGTCAAAAAGGGATCCCTGATGAGAAAATCGCCTCCCCAGAGGGGGAAACCCAAAGGATGCTCCATCCCGGAACGGGGGAGGTTATCTGGGGTTATTTCTCCTATCAATTGTCTATACCTTTCCCAGGCAGGCCTGCCGTCTATCTCTAAAACCTTCTCGCCGCAAGCTTTGGTGATCACAAAGGGTTGCCCCGAAGGTCTCCAACCGTGCTCAGCGGCAATCCTGAAATCCATGCCCTTCAGCTTGGCTGCCGCCAGAGAACCCCTGGCCACCCCCCCTCCTGGGTAAACTGGTAGGCGGGCTCCAAGCGCAGATTTCCACCGCTCCCTCCCCCTAGGTAGAGATATCCAGGACCTAGGATGTTGTAGATCCCCCTGAGGAGCTCAGGTATGTTACAGCTAAAACTGTCGGGGAAAAGCAGGATGGTCCCTGATTCCTCCTCCGCCCTTAAGACCTCCCCTGCCCTTTCCCTTTTCCGGTAAGGGTTTAGGGAGATATTCCTTTCCAGATGGGTAAAGGCCTTGATCCCGCTGCCGAAGAAACAACAGAGACCTATGCCCCGGGAGTAAAACCTCGTGGCCTGTATGATTCCCTGGGTCCAGGTGCCTATGAAAGGAGAAAAAGGGAAGATCTTCGCCGCCGTGGAGACCACTTCTCCGGGATCATAGCCCTCTGTTATCAAGACCATCATGAAGGCGGGTTCCCGGTCGAGGGAAATCCCATCCCGGATCTCCCTCAAGGCTTCTCCGGGATCTTCCCGGGAACTGAATCCCGTTCTTATCGCCTTTTCCATGACTCCTCTACTCCTCCAACTCACGTTTCGTGATAATCCTCCGGACTTTTAATTTAATATATGTTAGCCGTATAATACAAATTTCCTCTTTAAAACCAATTTGATCCTTTAAATTCTGCCCCGCAGGGCCCTTGACTTTTCGAAACCCGTTGTGGTAATATCTAAATCGCGGAAGATATTGCGGGATGGTGTAGCGGTAGCACACATGACTCTGGATCATGTAGCGCTGGTTCGAATCCAGCTCCCGCAGCCAGCCACAATAAAAGCCCCCAACACAACACGGGGGCTTTTTCATTTCTCCCCCAGAGTTAGGGAGCCTTGTAGCCCCTTTTAGCCCTCCAGGCTATCACCTTTTTTACCTCCAACAGCCCCACCATCAAAGAGGCGGTGAGGGCAGCTCCCCAAAATTGGCCTGGGCTCACAGCTGCCAGGCTGAACCTGGCATAGAGAAAAGGAGTGTAGACAGCCACCACCAGAAAAGAGATGGCGGCCAGGGCCCAGAGGTTGATCACCTTATTGGTGAAGATGCCCAAAAAGTAGAGGGGTTCCGGTTCCGAGCGGGAAACAAAGGCCAGAACTATATGGCCGAATATCCAGGCGGTGAAAGCCAAGGTCTGGGCTTGCACCAGGGGCAGATCTTTATAGAGGGCATAGAAATAGACAGAGATCACAGCCAGGAAGAGGACCGTGCCCTTGAGCAGGATATCCCCCAGGACCGGGGAGCTTATGATGTTCACCCTGGGGTCTCGGGGGGATCGGGTATATATATCTTTCTCCTCCGGTTCAGCCACGAAACCGGCGGAGGCGGCCAGATCCATAAACAGCTCCAGAAGGATTATCTGTATGGGGGCCATGGGTAAAGGAAGGCCCCATAAAACCGGCAGCAAAAAGATCATAACCAAGGCCGCCTTGACGGAAAGGTAGTATTTTACCCCCTTGATCAGGTTATCGAAAAACTTTCTCCCTTGAAATATGGCTCTGCTTATGGTTATGAAATTGTCGTCCACCAGGATGGCGTCTGCTGCTTCTTTGGCCACGTCTGTACCCCGTTGACCCATGGCTATCCCTATGTCCGCCGCTTTTAGGGCCAACACATCGTTGATCCCATCCCCGGTGACGGCCACCACTTCCCCCCTTCGGTGCAGGGCCTCCACCAGTCGGTATTTATGAAGGGGGGTGGTACGGGCGAATACCGAGATTTCCCCCACTTTCTCCTGGAGCTCTTCTTCTGTGAGGCGGTCCAACTCCTCCCCGGTCAGCACTTCCTGGTGAGGTTCTATGCCCACCTGCTGGGCAACTGAGCGGGCGGTCAGCTCATAATCGCCGGTCACCATCAAGGTCCTTATTCCTGCCCTGGTCACCTGCAGGATGGTCTCTTTAACCCCCTCCCGGGGAGGATCCATGAAACTTATGAGGCCTACAAAATCCAGATCCCTTTCCGCCTGGGGAAAACCCTGTTCCCCCTCTTCAGGGCTCAACCTCTTGTGGGCCACCCCTATAACCCTCCTGCCCTGGGAAGCTTCTCGGGCCAGAAACCCTTTTGCCCCTTCTTCCACTTCCCGGCAGAGGCTGAATATCTCTTCTGGGGCTCCGCTCAAGAAGAGGTGGTATTCATCACCTTTTCTTCTGATAACCCCCTTGCTCTTCCTGCCGTCCCCCAAATTCCTCTGGTGGATGATCTCCCCCTCCGGGAAAGGGATTCCCCATTCCAGGGCTTGGCCTTGAATAGTTCTGTCGATGACCGAAAGGAAGGGGGAATAAGGGGTTAGAGCTCCCAGGGCTTTTTCTAATATTTCCCTCTTGCTTTCTTCAGGATATACGGAGACCACCTTCAGCCTGTTCTCCGTTATGGTGCCTGTCTTATCGGTCAGGATGACGGTGGTGCTGCCCAGGGCTTCCGCCGCCCTAAGCCTCTTCACCAAGAGGTTTTCCCGGGATAAGGTGTAGGCCCCCAGACCCAGGATCATGGTAATTATGATGGGCAGCTCTTCAGGGATCACAGCAAAGGAGAGGGAGAGCCCCGTAAGGATCATGGTCCTGTAATCTTGGCCCCTCCACAGGCCCAACAAAGTGATGAAAAGGGCAAAAAATACAGCCAGGTAGACCAGCTTGCCCGCCAAAGACTTCATGGCCAGCTGTAGAGGGGTTCTGGGGGGCTTGATCTCCCCTAGGGTGGCGGCCACCTGGCCCAATCGGGTATTTTTGCCAGTGGAGAAGACCATCCCTTCCCCCTCTCCTGCCAGCACCACGCTGCCGGCGTAGATCTCCTCTCCGCAGGCCTTGTTTACAGGGAAGGACTCACCGGTAAGGGCGGATTCGTCCACCTGCAGGTCCACGCATCTGTAGATTTTGGCGTCTGCCATAACCTTAGTCCCCGGAGTTAAGACCAGCACATCGCCGGGCACCACTTCTGGGGCAGGGATTTCTACCACCTGCCCTTCCCTCTTCACCCTGGCGGTGGGAACGGCTATCTCTTCCAGAGAGGCAATGGCCTTTTTGGCCTTGAATTCCGTGTATACTTCCACCAGCACCAGCAGGGCTATGATGACGAATATGGTTATGGCGTCCTCCAGTTTGCCCCATAAGCTATAGAAGAAGCCTACCACCAGCAGCAGCAGTATCATGGGTTCGGTGATCTCTTCTTTGGCTATGGACCAGAAACTAACCGGGCTGGGTTTCCAGATCAAATTGGGCCCGTATTCCTGAAGTCTCCTCCGGGCTTCCTCCCAGGTCAGCCCAGGCTCTTCGGGTTTCCCTTCCATGGGTGCCCTCCTTTCACTGGGAAGATATCTCTTCTTGAAGCTTTTCCCGGATCCAGCGGATGGCCCGGGACATCCTGGAGATAACCCTCTCCTTGCCCAGGATCTCCAAAATGTCAAAGAGGCCCGGGCCCACCGTCCTTCCGGTCACGGCCAGCCGGGTGGGGTGAAAGAGCTTGCCGGTGCTTATCCTCTTCTCCTCCGCCAGTTGCCGGAAAGCCCCTTCAATGGCCTGGGCGTCGAATTGGGGTAGCTGTTCCAGTATCTTCTGGGCTTCTTCCAGCAGGTCTGCCGCCTCACGGTTAAAGTATTTTTTTACCCCTTTTTCTTCGTAGTGGAAGTCCTCTCTGAAAAAATACACCCCTGCCTCAGCCACTTCCCTCAGGGTTTTCACCCGATCCCTCACCGCACCCACCACTGCCTTGACGTAAGGGTACTGCTCTGGGGGTAGGGGGTTGGGGACAAGGCCCCTTTCCTGGAGAAAGGGGATGGCCAGAGAGGTGATGCGATCCAGATCCCCTGTGCGCAGGTAATGGCCGTTCATCCAGGTGAGCTTCTGTATATCATAAATGGCAGGGGCCTTTCCCACCCGTTCCAGGGAGAATTGCCGGATCATATCCTCCAGGGTGAGGATCTCCTCCTCTCCCGGAGGGGACCATCCCAGCAAAGCCAGGTAATTCACTATGGCCTCGGGTAAGTACCCCGCCTGCCGATATTCGTCCACCGAGGTGGCTCCGTGCCGTTTGGAAAGCTTGCTTCGGTCAGGGGCCAGGATCATGGGTACGTGGGCAAAGGCGGGCACTTCATACCCCAAAGCCCGGTAGATGAGGATCTGCTTGGGAGTATTGGAAAGGTGCTCTTCTGCCCTTATGATGTGGCTGATCTCCATAAGATGGTCGTCCACCACGGTGGCGAAGTTGTAAGTGGCCATGCCGTTGGACTTTACCAGCACAAAGTCGTCCAGGGTGGAATTTTCGAACACCACTTCCCCCCGGATTATGTCTTCCACCACTGTCACCCCCTCCTGGGGAACCCGCAGCCGGATTACAGGCTGACGGCCCTCCCTTTTGAGCCTTTCCTGCTCCTGGGGGGTGAGATCCCGACAGCGGCCGTCATACATGGGGGGGCGGCCAGAAGCCAAGGCCTCCTTCCTCTTCTCTTCCAGCTCCTCTGGGGTGCAGAAGCAGTAATAGGCCTTACCTTCTTCCAAGAGCTTTTCCACTGCCTCCTTGTAAAGGCCCTGCCTCTGGGATTGAAAATACGGGCCGAAAGGACCCCCCTTTTCCGGTCCCTCGTCCCAGTCTAAACCCAACCATTTCAGGGCCCCCAGTATCTGCCAATAAAACTCTTCCCTGCACCGATCAGGATCAGTATCGTCTATCCGAAGGATGAACTTCCCCCCGTGATGGCGAGCAAATAGCCAGTTGAATAGGGCTGTACGGGCTCCGCCTATATGCAGGCTTCCCGTAGGGCTGGGAGCAAAACGCACCCTTATTTCAGAAGACATCTGCATTTCCCTTCCTTTCTGAGTTCATTATAGCAGTATTCCAGCTTTTGGGCCATAAGTTTGGCGCTAAATGCCCGCGCGTTCTCCTGCGCCTTATGGCCCATCCTTTTCCTAAGAACGTCGTTGCTTAAAAGCTCCATCAATTTATGAGCGAAAACCCCCTCCTCGGGAGGGGTCAAAAAGCCGTCCTCCCCAGAGACCACCGCTTCCTCCACCCCCATGGCCCTGACAGCCACCACCGGAATCCCTGCAGCTTTGGCCTCCGCTACCACCAGGCCCTGGGTCTCGGTCTGGGAAGCGAATGCCAGCATCTGGGCGCCGGCGTATACCTGGGGCATTTCATGAAAGGCGAAGCCTCCGGCGAAGATCACCCTTTTTTCTATGGCCAAATCCCGGGCCAGGGCCTCCAGGTAGCTCCTCAAAGGGCCATTGCCCACCAATACCAGCTTTGCCTGGGGTAGCAGGTAACTGACCCTGGCAAAGGACCGCAGGATAAAGGGGATATTTTTTTCTTTGCCCAGGCGGCCCACATGGAGAACTATTTTTTCTTCCCCGGTTAAGCCCAATCTTTCCCTTAACCAAAAGGGATTTAGATTTTTAAACCGCTCCAGTTCTATACCCGTAGGTATGGAGTTCACAGGGACCTTCAATCCCCTTTCCCTCAAGTAATTTTTTACCCCTTGGGAAGGGGCTATAACCAGGTCACATCGGTTGTAAAACCCTATGGTATAGAACCTCACCAACCTTTTGACGAGAGAAGGGATCAGAGGAAAATAGTGGGTATACTCTTCGTACAAAGTGTGATAAGTGCCCACCAGGGGCAAGCCCAATCTTCTAGCCATGACCGCCCCTAAGGAGCCCATCAAAAAAGGGGAATGCACATGTATGATTTCCACCCCCAGGGTCTCCAACAAAGCCGGCAAACCGGGGGATAGGGGAAAGGCCAGGGCGAAATCCTTAAAAGTGGGGGCCCTGAGGGAGCGGAAGCGGTACACCCCTTCTTCTTCCCCTTCTCCCCCGTAACGGGGAGCAAAAATGAACACCTTATGCCCCCTCGATTCCAGCTCTTTTCTAAAAGTCACCAGGGAACGGACCACCCCGCTGGTGTAGGGCAAATAACTGTCGGTAAAAAAGGCTATGCGCATGGTTCCAGGACCTTTCCTCTGGATTGGATTATTGCTCAAGGCCGCAGAGTGGCCACCAGCCTTTTAGGCTTGAGGAGAAAATCTAGAGCGTCGTTGATATGGACGAAGACAGCGTCCGCCTGGAGAAGGGCCCGGGGCGAGGCCCCCTCAGAACCCAGGACCAGCAGGCCCAGGGCAGCGCAGGCCAGCATCTCGATGTCGTTAACCCCGTTTCCCACCGCTGCTGTATATTCTGCCCCTAAGGCCCTGACTATCCTCTCCTTGTCCGGACCTCCCGCCCGGGGATCTATCTTGGTAAGCTTCACCGGCAAATGGCTGCAGGCTTCGGCGGCAGAACCGAAGGTGTCGGCGGTGAGTATGTATAAGGGCACATGGGAGGCCAGCTGGAGAAGCCTTTCCTCCACTCCCGGGATGAGCTGACCGTCCATGGCTATGGTGCCGTTGAAATCCAGTACCACCTGCCTTATTTCAATTCTCCTGTCCGGTAGCTGGTATAAAAGCATAGGGCACCTCCTATTTGCCGGCAGGATTTTAATCCTTCAAACACGGACTATTATAAGACCTTTTGGAGGGGGGTTAAAGATGTTTGTTCGCGATTGCATGACGCCCAATCCCATAACCATAACCAGGGACACTCCCATATATAGACGCCTATGAACTGATGAAAAAGCACAAGATAAGGCGCCTGCCGGTGGTCCACGAAGGGAAAGTGGTGGGGCTTTTGACAGAAAAGGATATATTTCAGGTCTTTCCCTCCCCCCTTTCCACCCTGAGCGCCTTTGAAGCCAATTACCTTTTAAGCAAAACCTTGGCTAAAGACGCCATGATTAAAAGGCCCCTGACGGTAAGCCCTGATCTGCCCATTGAGGAGGCGGCCCTTTTGATGCGGGAGCACAAAATAGACGATCTACTGGTGGTGGAAGGGGAAAAGCTGGTGGGCATCCTGACCCAAACCGATATCTTTGAAGCCTTTATCACCCTTTTTGGGGTAAGACGTCCAGGATTGAGGCTGACCCTCCTGGTGGAAGACAAAGTGGGGGTCATAGCGGCAATCTCCCGGAGGATAGCCGAAACCGGGATAAGCATCATAAGCGTGGCCACCTTCCATATAGACGAAAAAAACGCCTACCTGATATTCCGGCTGGAGACGGACGACGTATCCCCCCTCCTGCCTTATCTAGAGGAAGAAGGGTTTAAGGTGGTGCACGTGGGTACTTTTTCCTGCTGACCCCTACGGAGCCCTGAACCTCAGCATTCAGGTGACGGGCAGATAGACGTAGAAACAGCTCCCCTGTCCCACCTGGCTCCTCACTTCAATGCGGCCCCCCTGGCGGGTCACTATCTTCTGGCTGATGGTGAGCCCCAAACCGGCTCCGTTCTTTTTGGTGGTAAAAAAGGGTTCAAATATCAAGGGCAGGTGCTCCGGTGGTATGCCGGGGCCATTGTCCTTTACCGCGGTTACCACCTGTTGGTTGTCTTTATCCCACTATATCTCCACCTCCACTTTGCCCCCGGGGCCCACCGCTTGAATGGCATTGACCAATATGTTTAGAACCGTCTGCTTTATCTTGGAGGGATCCAGGCAAAGGGGAGGCAGTTCCTTTTCTATCCTCTCCTTCAGTTCCACTTCGTAAAGAAGGGCTTCCTGGGAAGCCAGCAACAGCGCTTCTTCCATCAAGCGGGTATAGTCCACCATCTCCAGCCTGGGCTCTATGGGTTTTGAAAGGGACAGAAACTCCTTTATGAGATTGTTTATACGATCCAGCTCAGCGAATATGATGTTAAAATATTCCTGTTCCGCCGCCTGGGGAGGAAATTTTCTCTGTAAAAGCTGCAAAAAGCCCCTTATGGAAGTCAGAGGATTGCGGATCTCATGGGCCATCCCCGCGGCCAGTTCACCAACCATGGCCAATTTTTCCGCCCACAACTCCTGATCTTCGGATAGGGAAAGGGACTTGGTCACCGACACCCCGATCGCCCCCTAAAACGCCCTTATACCATTTATTTTTCCATCAATAATTAAATCTCCTTTTAAGTTTTCCCTTAACACAATATTCTCTTTATCTGGATTTTCCCCTTGTGAATAACCTTCATTTCTCCAGGGCCAGATCTATTATCCTGGACACCAGCTGGGGAAAGGTCATACCTGCGGCCTTAGCCGCATCAGGCAGAAGGCTTATGGGAGTCATACCAGGAACGCTGTTGATCTCTATGATATAGGGGTCTTCATCCCGGGCTATGATCATGTCGACCCGGGCAAATCCCCTACAACCCAAAAGCAGATACGCTTGACGGGCCAGCTCCTTGGCCCTCTCCTGAACCTCTTGGGGTAGCCGGGGGGGTATGAGGTGGTCGCTCAGCCCCGGGGTGTATTTGGCAGTATAATCGTAAAAGCCGGTGTGGGATACGATCTCTATCAGGGGCAGCGCTTCTACCTCTTTATTGCCCAGGAGACCGGCTGTTACCTCCCTGCCGGCCACAAAGGCCTCGGCCATGAATCTATCTTCATAAGAGAGGGCCATTTCTATGGCAGGCTTCAATTCCCCTGGCGAGCGGACGATAAATGTCCCTATGGTGGAACCCTGACTGGGAGCCTTTACCACCACCGGCAAGCCCAGCTCTTGTAAAATCTTCCCTTCTATTTCCCGCGGAGCGGCCTGGAATTCTTCCCGGCGCCACACCTGAAAAGAGGGGGTGGGCAGCCCAGCTTGGACCAGTACCCTCTTGGTGGCCACTTTATCCATGGTCAAGGCGCTGGCCAAGACCCCGCTGCCTGTATAGGGGATACCTAAAATTTCCAAAAGCCCCTGAAGGCAACCGTCTTCTCCCCATTTGCCGTGGACCGCGTTGAAAACCACTTGCGGATTGAAGGCTTTCAATTTAAGGGCTATGTCTCCATCCAGCTCCACCTTGAGGACCTCGTGGCCTAAAGAGACCAGAGCCTGAGCCACGGCTTCGCCGCTTTTCAGGGAGATCTCCCTTTCGGTGGAAGGACCTCCCATAACCACCGCAATCCTCATCTTAATACCTCCCATCTATCTTGATGCTATAAGTATATTGACTAATCCTCAAAGAATAGCTATAATTGTAAGTGGGTTAGGGGCGTAGCTCAATTGGTAGAGTAGCGGTCTCCAAAACCGCTGGTTGCAGGTTCGAGTCCTGTCGCCCCTGCCAAGAGGGGGCCTCCAGTTAGAGCTGGAGGCCCCCTCCCTTTTAGGATTCCTTGTTTTTAGCCGCCTGTTGGATGATCTTCTCGGCTATATGGGCAGGGACTTCCTCATAATGGGAAAACTCCATCCTGAAATAGCTCCGTCCCTGGGTCATGGATTTCAGATCTATGGCGTAGCGGAACATCTCCGCCAGGGGAACCTGAGCCGGGATCAGCTGTTTGTTGCCCCTGGGTTCCATACCCAAGATGCGTCCCCGGCGCCCATTCAAGTCCCCCATGATGTCCCCCATAAACTGCTCCGGAACTATAACTTCCACGTTCATTATGGGTTCCAGCAGCACGGGGTTGGCCTGCTCCAGGGCTTTACGGAAGGCCATACCCGCAGCCACCTTAAAGGCCAACTCGGAAGAGTCCACCGGGTGGTAAGAGCCGTCGGCCAGATTTACCTTGATGTTGGTTACGGGATAACCGGCCAAAATCCCCTCCTGCATGGCCTCCCGGACGCCCTTCTCCACTGCAGGTATATACTGCTTAGGCACAGCGCCTCCGAAGATGGTCTCGGTGAATTCAAACTCTTTGTCGGGCAGAGGAGCCATGTCTAGGAATACATGTCCGTCTTGCCCTCTCCCACCGGTCTGCTTTTTATATTTGCCTTCAACCCTGCTCACACTTCCCCGGATGGTTTCCCGATAGGGTACCTTGGGTACGCTGGTTTCCACCTCCACTCCGAACTTGTTCCTCAACCTCTCTATGGCTATTTCCAGATGGGTTTCCCCCATTACCGAAAGGATGGTCTCTCGGGTTTCGACGTTTTTGGTCAGCCTCAAGGTGGGATCCTCTTCCAGCAGGCGGGCCAGGGCGTTGCTCAGTTTATCTTCATCCCCTTTGCTTTTAGGCCTTAAGGCCACCATAAGCATGGGCTCGGGATATCCCATACCTTCCAGGGTAACGGGGGAGGATTTCACCGTGAGGGTATCGCCTGTGGTGGTCACCTGCAGCTTAGCCACCGCTCCCATATCCCCAGGAGGCAGCTCCGGCACGGGGAATTGGTTTTTCCCCTGGAGGACCACAGGCTGACCTATTTTTTCCTCGGAACCCTTATTGGCGTTGTATACTGTGCTGTCAGACTTGAGCACACCCCCATATACCTTCAAGAAACTCAAACGGCCCACATAGGGGTCGGCCAAAGTCTTGAACACCAGGGCGGCCAGGGGTTCCTGCCTCAGCTCCTCCTCTGATTTGCCCACGGCCTCCAGAGGGGAAGGGAGATAGTGGATGAAATAGTCCAGGAGCTTTTTGACCCCTATGTTTTTTATGGCTGAGCCGCAGAGGACAGGTATGACCTTACCCCCATAACGGCCTTTTTAAATCCCTCCGCTATCTCCTGAAGATCCAGCTCTTCTCCGTCCAAGTACTTCATCAAAAGCTCGTCGTCCCCTTCAGTTGCGGCTTCCACTAAGCCTTCCTTGAGGGAGGCCACTTCTTCTGAAAATTCTTCGGGAACAGGAGCCTCTACCTCCCTGTCCCCCTCCAGCAGATAAGCCTTGCCCTCCAGGATATCTATTATCCCCTTAAAGCCTTCGGCCTCTCCTATGGGGATTTGGACCGGAACCATATTCCCCTTCAGGTTTTCCTTTATAGAGGCCAGGGCTTTACTGAAACTGGCGTTCTCCCTGTCCATTTTATTGACAAAGATCAGGCGGGGTATCTGGCGCTTATCCGCTTCTTCCCAAGCGATCTCCGTCTGTACCTCTACGCCAGCCACAGCGTTGACCAATACCAGCAGGCTCTCGGCCACCCTGAGGGCGCTTATAACCTCGCCAAAAAAGTCGCCGTAGCCCGGGGTGTCCCGCATTGTTTATCTTATGCCCTTGCCATTCCAGGGAGATCAGGGAGTTGTGCACCGTCACCTGCCTCTTTATCTCTTCAGGATGATAATCGCTTACCGTATTGCCCTCTTCCACCCTTCCCAGCCGCTTTATAGCCCCGGTGGTGTAGAGCAGCGCTTCCGCCAGGCTGGTTTTTCCGGCGCCGCCATGGGCTACTATGGCCAGATTTCTTGTGGAATTGCTGGGATAAACCTTCAAAACTGCCCCCTCCTCGATTGTTACGTTTCTTAGCCTATTACTGGAATAATATTTGCCCCCTCAGCCGAAATTCCTTTTTGTAATCGCAGAAATGGGCGCATAATCATAAGGGGGGGGTGAAGTATATGGCCGTCTCCCTCTGGCGCGGAGCCTTGGTCCTGCTCTTGGCCAACCTCTTAAACCGATTTCTGAGCTTCGCCTACCGGATCCTGATAATACGCTATCTGGGCCCTGAAGGGGTGGGCCTCTATGAAATGGTCTTCCCTTTTTCAATTTTATACTCATGGTCACCACCGCCGGCATTCCCGTGGCCCTGGCCAAACTCACTGCCGAAAGGGCCGCTTTCCAGGCTTGGGATAAAGTAAGAAGCCTTTTCCAAACTTCCCTGCTCTTTTTAAGCTTCAGCGGAACTTTAGGAAGCCTCCTGCTCTGGTGGGCAGCTCCTCACCTGGCTTTTAATGTTTTTGCCGATCCCCAGGTATACCCCACTTTGGCGGTCATGTTGCTGGCCTTGCCTATCGTCTCCTTGAGTTCAGGCTTCCGGGGCTCCTTTCAAGGGCTGCAGTTGTTCCAACCCCTGGCCCTGGCCCAGTTGGGAGAACAGCTGGTGAGGATATCGGCTGGCCTCCTCCTGGGGATCCATCTTCTCCCCTGGGGCATACCTTGGGCAGCAGCTGGGCTAGCAGGGGGGATGGTGGTGGGAGAGCTTATGGGTATGGCCATCAATATATTCATCTGGGATCGGGCCAGAGCTTATTACCATCTGGGGAAGGAGAAGCCCCTGGCCATCGACCTGACCGAATTCAAGGCCCTATCCCGGCTGTCCTTGCCGGTGATGATTTCCCGGATCATAGGCGGGCTCATGATAACCCTGGAGGCCCTGCTGATACCGCGGAGGCTGCAGGAGGGAGGATGGGGCACTGAAGAGGCCACCGCCCTCTACGGCCAATTTACAGGCGTGGCCCTCACCCTGATCTATCTGCCCCTGGTTATAACCATGGCCGTGGCCACCACCATCACCCCAGCTGTTTCTGAAGCCCAAGCTACAGGGGACAGGGGCCTTTTGACCCTGCGGATATCCCAGGCCCTGCGCCTTACCCTTCTGGGCACCCTTCCCTTTTCTTTTATGTTCTATTGCCTCCCTGCCCCCCTCTGCCAGACCCTCTTCGCCTGTCCGGAAGCAGCCGAAATATTGAAAATTTTGGCCCTGGGGAGCGCCTTTATGTATCTGGATCAAACCGCGGTGGGCATCCTGAACGGATTGGGGGCCATGTCGGTGGTGGCCTTCACCACCTTGGCGGGAGGGGTTCTGGACGTGGCCGCCATCTGCTGGCTGACCCCCTTGTGGGGCATAAAGGGGCGGCCTGGAGCATAAACCTGGGAAGCGCTGTTATGGCCCTTCTAAACCTCTGGTACCTGAAGCGCAGGGTGGGTTTGGCCTGGGGAAAAGATTGGACCTTTAAGACGGCGGGAGCTGCTGCCGCCGTGGGCTTGAGCCTCCACCTGCTCTGGAAGGCTTTCGCCTTCTGCCCCCCGCTGTCCCCCCTCTTGATGACCTTGGGCGGCAGCCTCTCCCTCTACCTGCTCTTCCTGACAGCTACGGGAATCCTATCCCCCAGGTGCCTGGGGTTCCTGGGGCCCGGGTTTAAAAAAGGTTAGATAAGAGGGCAGCTGCTCCAAAAAGGGATAATGGGTCAGATCCAGATGAAGGGGGGTTATGGTGATCATCCCCGCATTTAGAGCCCCCACGTCGGTCTCCGGGTTGTGATCATAGTTGTCTTTCTTTCCTGCCAACCAGTAGTAGTCCCTTCCCCGGGGATCTTTGCGGCACGATATGGTATCGATGTACCTCCTGCGGCCCAACCGGGTCGCCCTGACCCCCTTTATCTGCTCCGGGGGTAGATGGGGGACGTTGATATTGAGGAAGACCCCTGAAGGCAGGCCCTTCTTTACCACTTCTCGGGCCAGCAGGGCGGTAAAACGGGCGGCAAAGGAATAATCCAGGGGCTCTTCCTCCCCAGCCAGAGATACGGCCAGCGAGGGCAAATCATTTATGCAGCCTTCGATGGCCCCCGAAACTGTGCCGGAATAAAACACGTCTGTGCCCACGTTTTCCCCCCGATTGATGCCGGAGACCACCAGGACAGGTTTTTCATCCAGCAAAGCTTCTAGGGCCAATTTTACGCAGTCGGCGGGATTGCCGTTGATGGCCATGGCCTTGCCGATGGGGTCTGGCCAGGGGACTTCAGTAACCCGCAGGGGTTTATGCATGGTAATGCCATGGCCCACCGCACTCCGTTCCCTCTCCGGGGCCACCACCGCCACCCTGCCTACGGAAGTCAAGGCCAGGCTCAAGGCCTTAAGGCCCGGGGCGTAGATGCCGTCGTCGTTGGTCACCAGGATCAGCAACGCTTCACCTCGTAAATGGATAGTATCATGGTTTGCCCTTCAGCGTCCTTGGAAAGGCCGAACATGAGGTTATAATCCTTCAAAGTTTTGTTGAGGAGGTCCACCACCTTGTAGAGTTCGTCAGAACAAGGAAAGCTCTTACTGGCCAAAAGCCTCACCGGGGGTCACCCCTTTTTATATTCTACATGGAGCAGACATGGATAAAACCCCGTCCCTTTAACCTCTCTTCGGGAAGGGTGGCCACCCTCAGGTCTCCGGTGAAACAAACCACCAGCCCTTCGGGGGCCAAAAAACTCAAGGGCCTCTTGCACGAAGGCTGGCCTCCTTCCCCTTCCAGTTGGAGCGGAGGGTTGATGCCCCCCTTCAATATCAGGGATTCCGGATAGGAAATCCCCCCCTGCCGTTTCCATTCCAGGACCTTTATTTCCAGATTGGGGGTGGAAGCCAGCATCTCCTGGCCAGAGGCTAAGTAGAGGGCCACCGCCTCCCTGTGGCTGTAAAAAAGGTTGCCCCGAAAACTGCTCCACAGAAGGGTGTAATTATCGGCATAAAATCTCCCCAATAAGACCCGGGTAAGTATATCCTTCAGGGGAAAATTGTAGAGCAGATGCTCTATGCAACCCTGTCCTTGAAATTCCTCCCCTAGAAGGGTGCCCTTAACCTCGGCTCTGGGTACGGGGATAGTCCAATAGAGATAGCGCTCGCCCTTTTCGTCAAAATCCAGCCTCCCGCTTCCCGGTTGCCAGGGGGGTAAAGAGGGAAGG
Source organism: Neomoorella mulderi (assembly GCA_011375465.1). GTDB lineage: Bacteria > Bacillota > DSM-521 > Neomoorellales > Neomoorellaceae > SpSt-1133. Next base: position 6,866 of record DRZV01000092.1, on the reverse strand, counting down.
AAGGAGAGCTCCACGTTTATATCCTGCCACAGGAGGGAAAATCCCTCCTCCTCCTGTTTTATCTGGCCGGGACCTATATGGACCTGAAGCCGGCCCTTTTCAGCCTGGGGGGGAGCCACAATTTCCCTCTGCAGCTGTTCCTTTCCGCCCCTGAGGAAAAGGTAGGCCTTGCCCTCACCTTTATATATAGAGAAAAATATCTTAAAATAACGCCCTTCCCCGTCCCAGGCTTCCCCTGTCCAGCTCTCCTCCACCCCTTCCCAGTCCCTGTAAGCTACATCCTGGGGGGAAAGGGGCTGATCCCCCAGAGCATTAAACCCCGTATCTTGCCAGAAGGAGTAGATGCTCTCCCGCACCTGCCCATCCCCTTTCTTTAAGTTGAATTATAATATCTCCCATTTTCCGCACCGGCCACCCCAGCGGGCTACAAGCTTGCCGTCCCCTCCTTTTATATTAACAATTTCGCAGAGATTTGAACATCCCTCACACACAAAGCTGTAGGTCTCGAAATGCTCTGCAGCCACCCGAAACCCTTTAAACTTGGTGCTGTTGCCGTTTTGCTGCATGTATTCCCGGGCCAGCCAGGCAGCCCCCAGAGCCCCCATCACGGGGAAATGGCGGGGGACAATGATCTCTTGATTTAGGGCCTTTTCAAAGGCTGCCTTCATGCCCGCATTGGCCGCCACTCCCCCCTGGAACACTATAGGGGGTAAAATCTCCTTGCCTTTAGCCACATTGTTCAGATAATTCCTCACCAGGGCCTCGCACAGCCCGGCTATTATATCTTCTATCTTGTGGCCCATCTGCTGCTTGTGGATCATGTCCGACTCGGCGAAGACGGTGCATCGGCCAGCTATCCGGACGGGCTGCTGAGATTTTAAAGCCAGAGATCCAAAATTCTCTATAGGTATCCCCAAGCGGGCCGCCTGCTGATCCAAAAAGGAGCCGGTGCCGGCCGCGCATACCGTGTTCATGGCAAAGTCCACCACCACTCCCTGCCGCAGGATTATTATCTTAGAATCCTGCCCCCCTATTTCCAAAATGGTCTGCACCTCGGGCACCTCTAGGCGGGCAGCCACGGCATGGGCGGTTATTTCGTTTTTTACCACATCTGCTCCCACAATGGCTCCCGCCAGGTAGCGCCCGCTTCCGGTGGTTCCTACCCCCTGAATGGAAAAACCCGCAGGCCAATCTTCTTCCAGTTTTTTTAAGCCCTCCTTTACCGCCTCTATAGGCTGTCCCCGGGTGCGCAGATAGAGGCTTCTCAGCACCTCTCCCTTTTGATCTATTATCACCAGATTAGTGCTGACAGAGCCCACATCTATACCCAGGTAGCAGGGTTCCAAACCCCTTCACCTCCTTGGCCCTCCTCTTCTGGTAGAGCAGATCTACAAAAGCCTCCAGCCTCGTCTGAACCCCTGCCCTGCCGGTCTGCTCATCCAGGGTCAAGGTGAGAATCGGTATATCCAGGTCCCGGCTTATCTTGGGCAATACCCCCTTGGCCACTATCTCCGGAAGGCAGCCAAAGGGGGCCACATGGATCACCCCATCAAAACCCTTTTTAGCGTAGAATATGGTTTCTCCCACGCTGTTTTGACCATGTCCCCCCACGAATTGGTTGAGGTAAGGGGCGGCCAACAGCCTTACGTTGTGGTTACCTTTACCCAAAACGTCCGTCTGGGTATAGCCGGTGAGGAACACCCCCCTGCAGGCTAAGGCTCCCAGTTCCCCCAAAGTCCTTTCCACCTCCAGGTTTATAAAGGGTTCCAGAAGGCAGTATATCTCCCCCACCAGGCCCACCTTGAGGGGACGGCGGCTCCTGTCCTTGGGCACCTTCTCCAGGATCCTGTGGCACTCCCTCCGGGCTTCTTCCATTTCCTTCCTGGTCCTGGCCCTATCGATGATCTGCAAGCACTGGTGGAAGGCCCTGGTGGTGCTCCCCTTCTCCACTTCGTAGGGCCTTAAGTTAATGGCCTTTATCTCCATTTCGTCCAAGAGCTTAAGCTTGTCCCAGGCCCGCTTGATCACATCTATAAAAGCCCTCCAGCTGAGCCTGGCCTCCCGCACCATAAAGCGCAGTTTCCAGTAGAAGTCCCAAAGATTCACCAGAGGGGGATCAAAGACCACTATCCTGAAGTCATAGCCCAGGCTTTTCAAAATCTTTTCGTGGGTCATGCCGTACAAGCCTGCACGGCAAGGACCCACGCCCCCAGAAGTGATTATGATCTCAGCTCCCCTCTCCAGGGCCTCGATGTAATTACCCATGAGGATTTTAAAGGGTATGCAGGCGTGTTCGGGAGAATACCTCACCCCCAAATCCAGGGTGTATCTGTTGGGATGACAGGGGGTTATGGCCTCGAATCCCATATCTTCTATGAGCTGTTTGAAGGCTATGTGGGAATAGCCCATATGGGGAAAGGTGACCTTTCTCATCCCTTCCTCCTCCTCTGCAGGAGCATATCCACAAAGGCCTCCAGCCGGGTGGCCACACCCGCGTCGCCTGTCTGCTCGTCCACGCTGAGGGACATAAAAGGCGTGGGATTGCTCCCTTGGCTCAGATCTATCTCCATGATCTTATTCACCATGGCGTCAGGGCCGCAGGCAAAGGCCGCCACATGGATAACTCCGTCCACTCCCTGTTGTTGATAGTAATAGGCCGCCCCCAGGACTAGTACGGAATAGTGCCAGAAAGGCTGTTTGGGCAGATGTTTACAGAACCTGTACAGCTTTGAGGGGGGAACCATTTCCATGGTCCACAGGTTTATGGGCATCTTTCTGAGCTTTCCTATGATGTCCCAGCTGATGTAACCGTCGTATACCTGATAGGGATAGCCCAAAACCGCCAGATTTAAATTTTCCTTGATCCGGGGGGGCACCTCCACCTCCTCCCCCCTTAGGGCGGCCAGGGCTTCTTCGGGAAGATACCCTTTGTAAAGCAACTTCTCATAAGCCTTCTGGTGTTGCTTCCCTTCCCTGTAGGCAGACCACAGGCGAAGGAAACTGTCTATTCCCAGGAGTTCCCCTATGGCCCTGCAGGTGGGCCACCATTCTCCAGGGCTGGTCCGCTCGTCCACCTTTAAATCCAGTATAGGGGGGAGGTCTGGTAGGGAGGCCCTGACCATATCGGGAAGGCCTAAGAACTTGGGACAGAAGGTGCTGCGCCTATCGATGCGGACCAGCCTGGGTATGAAGAGCAGGTCCACCTTGTCCTTCAAGGCCAGAACATGGCCGTGATAGAGCTTGACCGGTATGCAGGCCTCCGCCTCCGCTTCCCTGGTGCCATCATCCAGTATGCCCTTGGTGGTGGGAGGGGAGACCACCACCTCCATCCCTAAGCGGTTAAAAAATCCCTGCCAAAAGGGGAAATAGCTGTAATAAAAGAGGGCCCGGGGAAAACCTATCCTCAATTTTCTACCCCTTTCCACAAGAAATTCCCCCTTCATTTTAGCTCATCTCATGGCATGTTTTCCAGTTGCCAAGCATAGGGTGTAAAAGTAAAAGAAGGGTATGGGGAGGAGGAAAAAATGCGCCACGTCCTGATGGGATTACTGGTGGCCCTGGCCTCGGCCTTGGTCCTTTCCCTGGTGATGGGGCTGGTCTTCTACCTGGGCCCCCTATCGGAACGGAACTGGTCCCTGATGGCCCATCTTCTGAGCGCCCTTTCGGTGTTCCTGGGGGGATGGTGGGCGGCCCATGGAGCCGGCGGCAGGGGCCTGCTCTACGGCGGCGCTGTGGGCCTGCTGTTCTGGGGCTGCACCCTGGCGGTGGGATTGATCTCGGAAGTGCCAGCAATCGTCCCCCTTATGAAAAAGGCCCTGCTGTGTTGGGCTTCCGGGGCCCTGGGGGGAATGGCTGGGGTAGCCTTCTAGGGGCTATTCAATGCGGCTTATCTTCCAGACACCCTTTTCCCGGACAAAGTAAAAGGTCTGGGGTAGGGATAGCGAACCCTTTTCCCCGCACACCCAATGGGCCTCCCCTCGGGCCCAGGCTCTTCCACCTTCATGGTCCACCTCCTGGGACTGTAACAAAAAAAGGCCAGCCGGGATCTTGGGCACCCCTCCAAGCTCCTGCGCCATTCCCTCCAGGCCCTCTCCCGGGTTAAATTCCGGCCGAGCTCCCCGGTAAAGAGGGGGGCCCAGCCCTTCTCCTTTCCCTTCCCCCAGGGCCTTATTAAAATCATGGATCAAAGAAAAGGGCAGTTCCTCCCTCGCAGGGGCCAAGATGGGCTGAACCTTTTTTCCGGGGAACAGGTCTGCAGGCGGCTTAGGAGAAAAAACACCAATATACCTGCTAAAAAGCCGAGGGCAAAATCCCTGGAGAGCCGCATATTCTCCCTCCCGGTTAATCTTAATAGCGCCCCGGCCTTTTTATGCCTAAAAATAAAGGAACCCGCGAAAGGGTTCCCAGAACCTATCTCTGCCCCAGAATCTTTTTTAAAATTTCTTTTAAAAACGCCGGCAAGGGGATATATATGACCCGCATCCTTTTCACCTCGCTTGAGATTGATGGCCCCTAATATCTTTAATATGCCCTTTAAAGATTTTTGCCATCAGGTGGGGCTCCACCAAACCATCTTTTTATCTCGCCCGGCAGTTCCTCGGGGGAGACCTTTGAAAGGCTGGCAGGAGGCAGGACCTTCGGGAAACATTCTCCATACTTCCGGGAGAGTACCCGCTGGTCCAGGATGATGAATACCCCCCGGTCCGCCGCACTCCTGATGAGGCGGCCGAAGCCCTGGCGGAAACGGAGCAGGGCCTTGGGGAGGCTTAAAGCCATAAAGGGGTTTTCCCCCTGGGCTGACAGCCGCTCTGTCCGGGCAGCCTGGAGGGGATGCCCGGGGGAAGGAAAAGGCAGGCGAGGGATTATCACCCCTTTGAGGAGGTCGCCGGGCAGATCCAGGCCTTCCCAATAGGTGTTGGCTCCCAGCAGCACCGCCTTCTCAGTTTGGCAGAACTCCTCCACAAGCTTGGCCCTGGTACCGGTTATGCCCTGGGCCAAGACGCAGGTGGCCCCCCAGGGTATCGGTGAGCAGTTGGTACAGCTCCCTTAAAAAACGGTGGGAGGTACAGAGGATCAACGTTCTGCCCCCTATGGCAGGAAGGGTCCGGGCCAGAAGGGGCGCCACCGCAGCAGCATAGCTCTCTTCGTCCTGATGGGCTGGGCTGGGCTGGGCAACCCCTCCACCAGGCAGACCAGGGCCTGGCGGGCATAGTCAAAGGGCGAATCCACCTGACAAAAATCCACCTTCTCCCGAGGGAAAGCCTCCAAACCCACCTGCCGGGAAAAATAGTCGAAGCCCCCTCCCACCCTGAGGGTGGCAGAAGTCATGATCACCGCCCTTTTCTTGGCAAAGAGCTCTTCTGCCAGGACAGAGCCCACTTCTAAGGGGGCCAGCCTTAAGGCCAAACCGCCCCTCTCCCCCTTTTCTAACCAGGCCACTTCCCTTTCCAGGTCAGCCTCCAGTATCCGGGCCACTTCATCCCGCCACTGGGTGAGGAGGGCTCCGAAATTGTTCACCTCTTGGGATAGCTCCTGAGCCCCCCACTCCGAGAGGAGCTTCCCCAACCGGTTCAAACGGGCAGAGATGACCGTTAAAGTCTCTTCCAACCAGCCGAACCTGGTCCAGAGGGCGTCCCAGGCAGGGGTCTCCTGAAGATAGGGGGTAAACCTCAGGGTTCCGCCTCCTTCTTCCCATAAGGATGACAATTCCAAATCTTCAAAAGATCGCCAGAAATCCCGTCCCCGGGAGATCATCTCGGGAAAACCCTTTTCCAAATCCCGAAGGATTTTCAACATTTCCGGGTTATTCAGTCTGGGCACCCACTTCCATAATTTTCCTAATAAAGTGAAGGGCGGGAACGATCGCCCCAGCGCCTTGAGATTAAATTTAAAAAGGATTCCTTTACCGTGATCCCCAGGTGTTCGAAGGCCACTTCCTCCAGGTGATGGGCCTCGTCGATCACCAGGTAGAAGTAATCTGGTAAAATTTGTTGTTTAAAGCGCAGATCGCTGAGCAGAAGCGAATGATTAATCAGGAGGATGTGGACCCCTTCGGCTTCTTCTCGGGCCTTATTGAAAAAGCACTCCTCGAAGTGGGGACAGGTGCTGCCTATACAGGTCTCTTTCTCCGCTGACAGTTGGACCTTCCAGGCTTCCTCTTCCGGAGTCAATTTCAGTTCGTTCCAGTCCCCAATGGAGGTCTCCCGGAACCAGGCAAGTACCCTCATAAGGAAGGCCCTCTCCCCCTCTGTCTCCGGGGGCTCCTCCAGGGCCTCCTTTAGCTTTCTGCGGCAGAGATAGTTTCCCCTGCCCTTCAACAGGGCGGCTCTAAACTCAAAGGGCAAAATCCTTTTCAATACGGGCAGATCTTTATGCAAAAGCTGTTCCTGGAGGCTTATGGTATGGGTAGCTATGACCACCCGCTCTCCCCGGGAGCAGGCCCAATAAATGGCCGGCAGGAGGTAAGCCCAGGACTTGCCGGTGCCGGTACCTGCCTCCACCACCAGGTGAATTTCTTCCTCCAGGGCCCGGGCCACCGCCTTCAAGACCTGTATCTGTTGGAGGCGATGCTCATATCCGGGGAACAGGAGGCTGAGGCTACCCCCTGGGGCCAAGTGGGAAGCCATATCTTCTATCGAGTAGTGCAGCTTCCCCGGTGGGGGGACATCCTTTCGCTCCTGAAGGATTGGACCTTCCCTTGCGGGGTTAAAGGCAGAAGCGGCAGCCTCGGCACAGAGGGTGGGGGATGAACTCAAGGCCCCTTCAAACCATGGGCGCAGGGGAGGAGGTGAAAGGTGGAGCATACGGCGAAGGAGCTCCTTTTCCAGCGAAAGGGTGTCCTGCCATAGCCTTAAAAATAGCTCCAG
>DRZV01000091.1 GCA_011375465.1 Neomoorella mulderi | reverse complement strand
CCCCGTCGCCGGGGGCTGCTGCTCAAAGCCAAAAAATATCTGTCAATGGGACTGCCCTCCTTCCTCGCCTTCTCTCTCTTTAAGCCTTCCTGCCAAAAAAGAGGTGTTCTCCCAAATCTTAAATATCACTATGATCAGTTCCAGGCCCACCCTCACCCAGATAACGTTCAGCAAAAACCATATCGTGGCGAAAATTAGGGCTAAAAGAAAGCCAGCAGATCCCCCAACTGCTCCCCCGAAGAGAATTGCCAAAGCTACTATACCTAAAAATGCAACTGCCAGGATATAGAGGATTTTGATGATATCCAGGGTCACAAAAGAGGAAAAGGAGAAATCGAAGAGCTTTTTCCAAAAACCCCGATCCGTTTTCCGTTCCTCCATATGCTCTCCTCCTCAAAAATAAAAATTAATAAATAAAAGAGCCCGGCGCCGGGCTTCTAACTACCCTTCTATGGCCTCTATGGTTATCTCCCTAGGTTTCACTTCCTCTTTTTTGGGCATTTCTATTTCCAGAATGCCATTTTGGTACTTGGCCTTTATCTTGTCAGCATCTATAGGGATGTCCACCATAAAGGTACGGCTGAAACTGCCGAAGCAGCGCTCCCTCCTCAGATAAGACTGATTTTCTCCCAGCTCCTCTTCCTTATCTCTCCCCTTTGATGGTGAGTTGGTTGTTGTCGAAGGATATTTTTATGTCCTCTTTGCTCAATCCCGGCAGCTCAGCTTTAAGTATGATGCTCTCCGGGGTCTCTATTATGTCCACGGGGAAGGCCCACCCCTGGACGAATCCCGTCTGCTCCTCGCTGGTCAGGCCAAAGGCCTCGTCGAAGAGCTTGTTTATGGCTGCCCTGAGGCTGGCCATCTCCCTCCAGGGATCCCATCTCTCCCATCGGGCCAGAGCCATGTTAAACACCCCCGAAGATTCTGTTTCTGGAACTGGACCCGGCGCCAGTGCTCCTTACAGGCTGCGCTTCAGGAGATCGAGATGCTCCAGGGTGATGGGGACTTGGGTGAGCAGGTGCAAGCTCACTTCCCCTTGGGGATTCACCTCCACCCGATGGAAGAGGAAGAAGCCCTTCTCCAGATCAAAGGTGAAGGTGCCCAGCTGTTTGCCTGCTAAGTACTCCCCAACTTTGGGGACCTCTTTTATGGTGTTCTGCACGAAGGCCGGCACCCATATCCGTACATGGAAGAAAAGATCCGCCGGTAGGTTGGCCTCCGCCGCTGCCTCCAAGAAGGCTTTGGTCAGGGCGTAGTTTTCCTCTGGCCCCATCTCTCCCCCATAAGCCAACATTACCAGGTCGGCGTCTTTTAGGATATTCACTGCTTCCTTGACATCCTCCGGCTTTTCCGTCAGGGCGGTGATGACCCGGCCCACCCCCGCTAGACGGGCCAGGAAGGCAGCTTCTATAGCTCCGGTAAGGCTGGCGCAGATGTAAGTCTTGTTGGTGACTATGCCCAGAGTTCCCCTCAGACGATATACCCTCACCAGGTTTTCCGCCACTATGCGGTCCGTCAGGGCTCTCAAGGTGAACTGCTCCGTCAAAGTGATCTTGGACATGGCTTTACCCCTTTCTTGGAATAATTATAATAAAATTTTTTCTCCTAAGGCAATTATAACCTAATAATTTGATAAAAACAACTATTTTTATCAACCCGGTTCAACAATTTTTCTCTTCCATAGTTAAATAGAAAAAAGCCGAAAGGAGGGGTGATGGGTGAAAGACAGCTCCAGAATCTATCGTCCCCCCAGCGAGGCCAGCAGCCTTATCATCCAGGCCACGGTGGGATGCCCCTATAATCGCTGCGCCTTTTGCTCCATGTACAAGGGGGTGAAATTTAAAATCAGGCCTTTGGAGGAGATAAAAGAGGAACTCCGGGAGGCCAGGGAAAAACGCGGGGAGGGAATAAAGAGCCTCTTCCTGGCCGATGGCAATACCATAATCATGAAAACCGAAATGCTGGAAGAGATCCTCCTCTACGCCCGTTCCCTCTTCCCCCGTCTGGAACGCGTCACCTTATACGGGGCTGCCCGGTATGTGGATAAAAAGGGCCTGGAGGAACTGAGGAGATTGCGCCGGGCCGGCTTGACCCGGCTCCATATGGGTATGGAAAGCGGTGATCCCCAGGTACTGGCCAGGATCAATAAGGGATGTACCCCTGAGCAGATAATACATTCCTGTTTAAAGCTGAAACAGGCGGGTATAGAGATAAGCCTATATTATCTAGCGGGAATCGGCGGGCCAGAGCTGAGCCAGTCCCATGCCTTAAACAGCGCCAGGGTGGTCAATGAAATCCGTCCCCAATTCCTCCGCATACGCACCTACCAGCCTGTGCCCGGATCCCCCCTTTACGAAGACTACCTACAGGGAAAGTTCCGATTGCTTTCTCCCCATCAAGCCTTGAGGGAAATAAAACTGCTCATCGAAAATCTGGAATGCGAAGGGACCTTGGTCTTGAGCGATCATTATTTCAATTACTGGGACGTCTCGGGGAGATTGATGCAGGACAGGACCGTCATGTTAAACGAGATAGAGTGCGCTTTGGTGATCCCCGAAGAGATCCTCAGGCCTCAGCCCTACACTTATCTCTGAATACTCCGAACCGGGGGCAATCTTTTTATCCATCCCCAAAAAGAGGGAGGATTTTTTTTATAAAATATACATATCGTCCCCATGTCGATATTTTGTAGATAGAGGGTTAAAATAAAAAAAAAAAGACCCTTACCTCCATGTGATCATCGTGGCCGACCCTTCCCAGAAAATCCGCAGCTATAGGATAAACCTTTCCCTGCTTCGCCTCCTGCTGGCCTCCGGGGTGACCCTCTTTTTAATCGTGGCTGCCGGGCTCCTCTACTCCAGCCAAAATTCCCTTCGTCTCTATGAAGCTCTGAGGGAGAGGGATAAGGCCCTGGCGGAGCTGAAATCTGCCAAAGAGGAACAGGATAAAAGACTGGCCCTTTTGGACCAAAATGCCCAGGCCATCAACGAAAAACTCCAGGGTCTGACAGAATTAGAAGAGAGGGTCCGGCGGATGCTGGGTCTAGCTCCCCCTAAAGCCAGCCGGGGAGGATTCTCCTTAAAAAGCGAAGGACAGGCCCTCTCCTTTGACCCAGATACTTCCGCCCAGATGATAATGGCCATAGAAGAAAAATTCAAAGACCTGCAGCAGCTGCTGCAGGAAGCGGCGGAACGGCTGGAGTATCTGGCCCGGATCCCCACCATGTATCCCGCTTCAGGGGTTCTCACCTCCCCCTTTGGTCTAAGGCGCAATCCCTTTGGTTCAAGCCTGGAATTCCATACAGGCATAGACATAACGTGGCCGTGGGCACTCCGGTGAGGGCTTCAGGGAGGGGAACGGTTTCCTCTGCCGGCTGGCTGGGAGCCTATGGCAAAACAGTGATAGTGGACCACGGTTACGGCCTACAATCGTTGTATGCCCCCAATTCTGAAATTCTGGTCCAGCCGGGCCAGAAGGTGGAAAGGGGAGAAGTGCTGGCCAGATCGGGGAGCACGGGCAGGAGCACCGGTCCCCATATCCACTTTGAAGTCCGGGAAAACGGCAACCCTGTGGATCCCCTGAAATATCTGGGAAAGGAGAATTTAGGGTGTTCGGCAAAAAGACCTCCCCCGCAGGCTCGGAGAAGGTGGAAACCATAATAGGCAAAAACACCGCCATTCAAGGTACTCTCAAGGTCGCCGAAGGCACCATAAGGATAGATGGGCATTTCACCGGCCAGATAGAGACCAGAGGCAACCTGGTGCTGGGAGAGACGGGAAGGGTGGAAGCGAATATCTCGGCGGGCAATGTCACCATTTCTGGAGAGATAAAGGGTAACCTGGCTATTTCAGGACAGCTGTACATAACCTCCACCGGCAAGGTTTATGGAGACATCGAGACGAAAAACCTGATAATAGAGGAAGGGGGGTCTTCGAAGGCAAATCCAAGATGACCTCCCCTTCTCCGGACGAAAAAAAAGGGGGAAGAATTGCCCCCTTACCCCTTAGGGGAATAAGATCACGGCTCTCCCCTTTTCCACCGATCTATGATCATCTGGGCCACCTTCTGCCCGGAGAGGACCATTCCGCCGAAAATGGGTCCCATGCGATGGCCCCCTGCCACTGCATTGGCGGCCATGCCGCTCACGTACAGGCCGGGGAATATTTCTCCAGAACATTCCACCGTCTCCCTTTCCCCCCTGGCAGCCCACATGGATCTTTCCCCAGGGATGGAGAGCTCTATTCTATTTTTTTCCACCAGCCTCTTCACCACCTGGGCTTCATGTCCAGTGGCATCCAGGATATACCGACATCTTATAGCCAAAGGGTCTATATGGAGTCCCGCCGGCTCCACCGGACTCCAGTTGAGCACCAGCCCTGCCACCCGGTTCTCCCTCAAGACCACGTCTTCCACAGCGACGAGATTAAATATTTTGACCCCTTCCCGGCAGACGGCCAGGATCATAGCCGCTGCCGTTTCCACCGAAGAGGCCACATAATATCCTGGCACATGCTCCCGATAGCGGATATGGAAGAGGTCAAAGAGGGATCGGGCCTCCTCTTGGAATACCAGGCGGTTGAACATCATGCCTCCTCCCCATATCCCTCCCCCCAGGCTCAAACGGCGCTCAAAGAGGGCTGTTTTAAGGCCCGCCCGGGCCAATAAGTAAGCCGCGGTCAACCCCGAGGGACCTCCCCCCACCACCGCGGCGTCCACCTGAAGGGATTCCAGAAGGTCCTGGTAATAGTCAGAGATTATAGCCTGAGAGATAATATGTTCTTCGATATTGTCCCTGGCCAACGCTTTACCCCTTTCACGAAGATGTCAAAAAGCTCTGGGCAACATTTTAGCACCCGGAAGGTTACCGTAGCAATAGAAAACACAAAAGACCGGCTTTACCGGCCTTTTTGCCATTCAGGATCCCTGGCATATCTGGCCCTCTCGCCGCCTATGAGCTTGGGCCGGGTACGGGCCATGGTGAGGTGGGCTTCCCCTATGGATTTTACCGAACCCCTGACGGGAACAGCCACCCTCTTCAGGTGCATGCCTATAAAGGTATCCCCTATATCCATCCCGGCATGGGCCTGAAGGCTCTCCACCACCACCGGATCCTTGAAGCTATAATAGGCCACTGTAGCCAGGGCCCCTCCGGCTTTAGGATGGGGCACCACCGTGACCTCTTCCAAGTTATACCTTTCCATGCATTCCCTCTCCACCACCAAGGCCCTATTCAGATGTTCGCAGCACTGCACCGCCAAAAAGATCCCCCTTTCCTGAAGGAGGGTATACAGGGCCTGAAAGATGGTCTGAGCCACCTCCAGGTTGGGGCTGGAGCCTATCTTTTTGCCCACCACTTCGCTGGTGCTGCACCCCACCACCACTATCTGCCCCGGCTTCATGGCGGCGGCTTCCAGAAGCTCCTTTAGAGCTTGCTGGGTATCCTTGAAGATGGCCTCCAGTTTAGATTCCTCCATAAGATCCCTCCGCAATCTTTATTTACCAGCTGCCGCTGGGGGCAGGAGCCCTTCGTTAGACCAAGCATCCCGCCAGAAGGCTTGAGGGGAGGAGAGGACCTGGAGCAATTTCCAGCAGATCTCGGTGTTATCATAAAAACCCCGGAACAATTCTGCCCCTCTTCCCAGGGCAAAAACCGGTATGGGGTCCTCGGTGTGTCCCCCCGTGGTCCATTTTATAGAAGAAAGGAGCTCCTCCCAGGAGGAGCAGGCCCGGTCCTCCATCATCATGCCCCCGGTTTCGTGATCCCCCGTAACCACTATCAAGGTCTCCTCAGGACGGCGGCGGTAGAATTCCAGGGCCTGGGACACAGCTTCGTTGAAAGCCAGTATCTCCCCCAAAGCCCTGAAGGTATCGTTGGCATGGCAGGCCCAGTCTATTTTGCCTCCCTCCACCATGAGGAAAAATCCCCGGGAATTATCCAGACATTCTATGGCTTTACGGGTGAACTGGGCTAAGGACCAGCCTCCCTGGCCTTCCACCGCATAGGGCAGGGCCTGCTCCCCGTCCAGATGGGGGTTGATGGCTATAACCCTTTCCCCAGGAGGTATGTCCTCCAGCTCCTCCATGTTCCGGGGGATTCTGAATCCATGGGCCCGGGCCACTTCCAGAAGGGAAACCCGATCCCCCCAGGGGCCCCTCTCGGCCTTTAATCCCCCGCCTCCGAAAAAGTGAAATTCGCTGAGGGCCAGCTGTAAGCCTATCTGGTAGTAGTTATCCCGGCTGGGCTGCTGGGCATAAAAGGCGGCTGGCGTAGCGTGGTTCAGGGACACGCTGGAGATTATCCCCACCCTCATGCCTTTATCCTTTGCTCGGTGAGTCAAGGGCCAGAGATCCTCCCCCTCTGGAGAAATGTTCACCAGGCCGTTAAAGGTTTTTCTACCGCTGGCCATGGCGGTGGCCGCGGCCGCGGAATCGGTGATGGAACCGTCGCAGGCGTAATTTGTCATCAAACCCTGGCAAGGGAAGGAAGTGAAGCACAGGGGAGTTCCCCGCTGGAGCAGGCAGGCCCTTTCTCCCGCCTTCACCTGGACCGCCCCCAGCCCATCTCCTACGAACAGAAAAATGTACTTGGCCATCACATGCTCATACCCCCTCTTGATATTATATCCCTTTTCCTCCGGAGAAAAAATAGGGGGCCCGTCGGGCCCAAAGCATACCTCGTAGGGTTATACGAGGAGGGGGGAAAGCGGATCCTTGGTTTGAATCCGTAATCTATTTTAACAGGGGAATGTTAGGTTCAAGTTAAATCTGTGAAAAGGGGACCTGCTCCTCAGCCACCACCTTTTTAGGTGCCGTCCGGGTGGCGAGGAGGTGTCCCCCTATGAGGGCGGTGAAGGGGCCCACCATTACCAGCCCGAAGCTGCCCACCAGGGTGTGCAGGATCTCGGCCGCCACGTAGTTCAAGTTGAGGATATTTACCAGAGGAGTACCTTGGGCGATGAACACCATGAGCAGGCCCACATAGCTCCCCGAGTAGGCCGAAAGCAGGGTGGTGGCCATGGTGCCCACCACTGCCCGGGATACAGAAAGGCCAGAAAACACAGCTTCCCAAGGCGATATGTCAGGCCGTTTGTCCACCACCTCGGCTATGGCAGCGGCCACGTCCACCGAGATGTCCATGACAGCCCCGGTACAGGCCACGAACACGCCCGCCAGAAATATCCTGGTTATGTCCAGATGGCCGTAGCCCGAATAAAGCAGGGTCTCGGTAAAGGGCATAACCGCGCCGTGAAGCCTAAATGCCTTTCCGAAAAGCAGGGATAGGAGACAGGCCAAGACCAGGCCGGAAAGGGCACCCAGGAAGGCGGCCAAACCCCTCCGGGACAGGCCCGCCACCAGAAAACAGGTACAGGCCACAATGGCGCTCACCACCCCCAAGGAGAGAAGCACAGGGTCCCAGCCCCGGAGGAATCCGGGCAGGAGCACCTTCCAGATCACCAGGGTGGTGAAGAGGAAGGAGACCACGGCCTTGACCCCCGTCCACCCTGCAATGACCACCAGAGCGGCCAGGAAAAGGAAAAAGAGAAAGGCCTCCAGGTGCAGGCGGTAATGATCTATGGTATTTACATGGAGTATCTCTTTCCCCAGGTGATCTATAACTATCAGGGCCTTATCGCCCTCCTGAAATACCTTATCGAACTCCAGTATCCCTTTAAAATGGTTCACAGAATCCACCACCCGGCCTTTAAAGGGGCCGGTCAGTATCTTTACCTTCAACCTCTGGGCTCCGATATTGACCAGGCCCATCTTCTGCATATAGGAATTGTCCACTTCCAGGATCAGGCCCTGGGCCCTTATGCCGCCCTTGATATTTGGGTTTACAAATCCCGTGGGGACGAAGGCCAGAATCAAGCAGAGGGACAATACCAGGACTACGTAGGGGAGATCCCTGCCCATCTCTGCCCTGTTCCAGAACTCATTCCAGAACTCCGGCCCCACTCGAAAACCGGACATTCCTTCTCCTCCTTCCCAGGATGGGTCAATAAAAAAGGGCAGGGTATCACCTGCCCTGGAATATGCAGCTCGGCCTCTGGGCAGCCAGCTCCTTTTCCCTGCGGGGGATATGGGCCAGTATGTTGGGTTTGCTGGGGTCCATTCCCATGACCTGGCACATTTTCTTGTAAAGATCCGTATTGTCATAATAGCCGCCGAATATGTGGGCCCCCACCCCTATGGCGTACACCGGGATGGGCACGCCCGTATGGGAGTAGCTGGTCCAGCCTATACCCGCCTTCTGGTTCAATATGGAGGTTATGGTCACCGTTAAGGGATCATAACCGCCGTAGAGGAGGTAAGTCCTCTCATCTTTAGGCCGCTTCTCCTTTTCCACCATGCTCAGGGCAAAGGCCCGGCCCAGATCTTCCAGTTCCTCCTTGGTGAGGACCAGGTGCAGCCGCCTAGCTGCCTCCTTATCCCCCTCCTTGGCCTTTTTCTCCAGTTCCTCCCTGGCCTTGTCTTCCATGACCTCCAGGCCGAAGTTCTCTTTGATCAAGGGCAGGAGGTCTTCCAGTTTGGCGTTTTCAGGAGCGTGCTCTTTGCGGTACTTATCCACTATCTTGGTAAACTCATCATAGGAGATCCTCTGGGGGGCTAAAATGTCAAAGTAGGTCTCATATCTGGTGCCGGCGAAGCCTATGGTCATGCCGCCGCATTCGTGATCCCCGGGGACGATGATCACGGTCTCGTTGGGATGCTTTTTGTAAAACTCTATGGCTTCAGCCACAGCCTTGTCGAAATCTATGGTGTCGTGGATGGCGGTGGCCCCGTCGTTGGCATGGCAGGCCCAGCCGATTTTACCCCCTTCCACCATCAGGAGAAAGCCCTTGGGATTGTCCAAAAGCTCGATGGCCTTGCGGGTAAATTCCGCCAGGGAGACCCCCAGATCCTGTCCCCTAAGGGCATTTATGGCGTAGGGAAGGGCCTTTTCCTTATCCAGCACGGGGTTTATGGCTATGACCTTACCTTCCCCGGGCTTGAGATTTCTTATCTCCTCCGCCGTGCTGATCACCTTGTAACCCTTGGATTTGGCTATCTCCAGCACATCAGGCCTGTCGTTGTTTCCCTCGGGGCTGTTTGAAGCCTCCTCCGCCAAAGAAATCGAAATTGCTCTCCGTCAGCTCCAGGGCTATTTCATAGTAGTTGTTCCGGCTGGGCTGGTGGGCGTAAAACCCCGCCGGGGTAGCGTGATCTATGGACACACTGGAAATTATTCCCACCTTCAAACCCTTATCCCGGGCCATCTCCCCTATGCTCTTATACTTGACCTTCTTCTGGGGATCCATATTGATGACGCCGTCGTTGGTCTTGTGGCCCGAGGCCATGGCGGTTATGGCCGAAGCCGAATCGGTGATGAAGCTATCGGCGGCATAGGTGGTCATCATGCCCTGGACCGGAAACTGGGTAAAATTGAGCTTTTTGAGCTGGGGGCTGTCGGCAGAGGCGGTGGCCCCTAAAAATATCTCCGCCGCATTTATCTGGGGCATACCCATGCCGTCCCCGATAAACAGAAACACATACTTGGCGGGTTTGCCCTTATAGGTCTGGGCCACAGCCTGCTGGGTAGGGCTCTGGCCACAACCGGCAAGGGCTAAAGAGGCCAGGAAAAGCGCCAAACACAGCATACAGACGATCTTTTGCCTGGCAAATCTTTTAAGCACGCGTTTTCCTCCTCCCTACATTATTTTTCGGCCCCATCATAGCATTTAAAGGTTAAAAATGGATTAAGATTCGGTTTAAAAAATGTAAAAAACAACCTTAATTAAAATAAAAAAGCACCGCTTACAAGCCGAGGCTTTAAAAGCGGTTGCTTTTGGGGTATAAAAATTTTTTCTCCGGTGCATAATATTAACGGCTCAGGGGCAAAGCCCCAGGGCCATGCGAAGAGCTTAGGGTTATCTTAAACCCTCCCCCATGAGCTCTTCCTCCGGTTTCTCCTCTCCCACAAACCGCCGTCAGGCGGTACCTTGGCCGTTCCCTCTGGGGAACGGCATTTTTTTACATGGGCTTAAAGGGCTTTTTCTGAAGTTCCTGGGCCTCGAACTGCAGGCGGGTCTGACACTGATCGCAGATAAACACGCCTTTTCTGTCCTTGACCAACCTTTTGTAAT
The DNA here is from genome assembly GCA_011375465.1 of Neomoorella mulderi. Lineage (GTDB taxonomy): Bacteria > Bacillota > DSM-521 > Neomoorellales > Neomoorellaceae > SpSt-1133. The sequence continues at coordinate 22,874 of DRZV01000091.1, read as the reverse complement.
CCTTATGGGTCTTTCCTATTTTTACTTTTTTGCCGCAGATGGCGCAGGTGACCTCTATATCCCCCATATCTTCCAGCTCTTCTATATCTAAATGTTCCACCATGTCCAACACCCCCCTAATTATTCTTCTCCACTGTAAAAGAAAGATCCTCTTCAGGCAAACATAATTTTTTATCCTTGGAAAATATAAAAAAGAACGAGGTGTATACCATGGAATTGCTGGATTTTCTGATCCATTTTGGGGTTACCAGCGACCTGGCTGCAGAGGCCCATGCACTTCTGCGGGGAGCCACCAAAAGGGAAGTCCCTGGGGTCAGGGAGGATAAAGAAACCTATCCCCAAGCCCAGGTGACCACCATAACTATTTTAAACCAGGAAGGGGCCCGGGCTCTGGGTAAACCTGTGGGTACATATATAACCATAGAGGCCCCGGAACTTTTGCGGGAAAACCCACCGGCCCACGAAGAGATAGCCAAAATTTTAGGCCAAAAGTTATCCCTGCTGTTGGATAAATGGAAGATAGGCAAGAGCGATCCCGTGCTGGTCGTAGGTCTAGGCAACTGGCAGGCCACTCCCGATTCCCTGGGTCCTAAGGTAATAGGCCAGTTCACCGTGACCCGCCATCTATTTAAATATGCCCCCCAGAGCCTGCCTCCTGGGGCCCACCCCGTCAGCGCCCTAGCCCCAGGAGTTCTGGGGACCACTGGGATAGAGACGGCGGAGATAATAAAGGGTGTGGTGGAAAAAACCCGTCCCCGAGCTTTGATAGCCATAGACGCCCTGGCAGCGGCAGATTTAAGAAGAATAGGTACCAGCATCCAGATAAGCGACGGGGGCATCAGCCCCGGCGGGGGTATAGGCAATCCCCGCCAGAACCTCAGCAGGGAAAACATGGGTATTCCCGTCATAGCTATAGGTATACCCACCGTGGTCCATGCAGGGGTTATAGTGTACCATACTATACAATTGCTTCAGCAGGAAATTCCTGAAGCGGGCTTTAAACTGAACCGTTCTCTGGCGGAAAAGCTGACGGCCCAGGTGCTGGCCCCTTTCGGGGGCAACCTCACCGTCACCCCAAAAGAGATAGATGACATGATCTATAACCAGGCCTGGGTTATCTCTCAAGCCCTGAATCAAGCGCTCCATGCCGCGCTCCTGGCTTCAGGGGCTGCCTTGCCCTTACATTAAAAAAGTGGCGGCTAGCGCCGCCACCCTTTACTGGACACCACCCAGTCCCCCGGGATTGTACTGCTGGGCGTCTATATTGACCCTCTGCTCCTGACCATAGGCGGGATTGGGCTCGCTGATCCGGCCGGTTACCTGCTCGGCAGCACTCAGTTGCACATCTCCACCAAGGCCGCCGGCTTGATTGGCCAGGGTCTGTTCATAAGCGGCTATCATCTTTTTAACCATAAGTCCTCCCACAGAACCGTTTATCTTAGAGGGCAGATCCCCCAGGTAGCCCTCATAATTGGCGACGCCCAATTCGCTGGCCACCTCTTGCTTAAATCTTTCCATCTGAGACCGGGCCTGAGGGATCAAGAGTCTCCCTCTCCTTCCTCCACGGGGCATTCCCTTTCACCTCCTTTTAGTTGTTGCACCCTTAGTATGAGCCCGCTTTAACCTTTTATGCCTAGCATTATCTGGTTAACATAAAAAATTTAGCTGGACTCCAACCGTTCAAGTCTATCCAAGACTGCCCGATACAGCGGTTCGAATTCCCTGCTTTTCCAGAATTTTTCTGAACATAATTTCTGGGCGTCTTTCCGGGCCCTCTCCAGAATCCTTATATCATCGGGGAAAACCGCCAGACGGAATTCGGGCAGGCCGTGCTGGCGGGTGCCGTAGAATTCCCCCGGTCCCCTGAACCTCAGATCAGCCTCGGCTATGGCAAAGCCGTCCTGGGTGTTGGCCAAGACCTCCAGCCTTTTTCTGGCCTCATTCCCTCCCCCGGCCACCAACAGGCAATGGGAGGGAGCAGTTCCCCGTCCCACTCTCCCCCTCAGTTGGTGCAGCTGGGCCAGCCCCAGTCTTTCCGCCCCTTCTATCATCATGACCGTGGCATTGGGCACGTCTATTCCCACCTCTATCACCGTGGTGGCCACCAAGATATGCACATCTCCTCGGCGGAAGGCCTGCATGACCTCTTCCTTCTCCCCAGGCTTCAATTTGCCGTGGATAAGCCCCACCCGGTATTCGGGAAAAACCTCCCGCTGAAGCTTGTCCGCCATGGCGGTGGCGGCTTCAGCCGTGATGGTCTCGCTTTCTTCTATCAGGGGGCAGATGACATAGGCCTGGTGTCCCTGGGCCAACTCCCGGCGTATGAGCCTATAGGCGTATTCCCGCTGTTTAGGGCTTAAGATATAGGTGGCCACAGGCTGCCTCCCGGGGGGCATCTGGTCTATGACTGAAATGTCCAGATCCCCATATAAAGCCAGGGCCAAAGTCCGGGGAATAGGGGTGGCGGTCATGACCAAAAGATCTGGCACTTCCCCCTTATCCTGCAGGGCAGCCCTCTGGCCCACACCAAAGCGGTGCTGTTCATCGATTATCACCAGCCCCAGCCTTTTAAACTTTACCCCTTCTTGGATCAGGGCGTGGGTGCCCACCACCACTGGGAGCTGACCGGTGGCCAAGCCCGACAGGATAACCTGCCTTTCCCCTTTGGAGGTGCTGCCCGTCAACACCACCACCGGGATGTGGAGAGGGGCCAAAAGCCTCCCCAGGGTTTCCCCGTGTTGCCCTGCCAGGACCTCTGTGGGAGCCATGAGGGCCACCTGCCATCCCCCTGCCACCGCCTTTACCGCGGCCACGGCCGCCACCACCGTTTTCCCTGAGCCCACGTCTCCCTGCAGGAGGCGAGCCATAGGCCGGGGGCTTTCCATATCCTTTAGTATCTCCCCTAGAACCCGCTCCTGGGCTTCGGTGAGCCGGAAAGGGAGATGGGCCAACATTTGCTGCACCAAGGTGTTATCCGGGGTATGGGCGATACCCTGGGACTGCTCCCTGAGGCTGCGGTTCAGCTGGAGCCCCAATTCCCACAGCAGCAGCTCTTCGTATTTTAACCGCCTCCTGGCCTGGCGCAGGGCCTCTTCATCAGAAGGAAAATGGATGTTCCTGAGGGCTTCATACCGGGAAAGCAGACCATACCTTTCCCTCAAAAAAGAGGGCAGAATTTCCGGCACCTGACCCTTGATTTCTTCCAGGGCCAGATGGACTATGAGGCGGAACCACCTCTGGCCCAACCCTGAGGTGAGGGGATAGAAGGGGACCAGGCGACCGGTGTGCAACCCCTGGTCCCCCCGTTCCAGCACCTCGTATTCCTCCACCTGGAGGACCGGAAGCCCTTTATATCTGTGCCCCACCCGGCCGGTGAGAAACACCTGGGTACCGGGGGGCAGCTGTCTTTTTATATAGGCTTGATTGAACCACAGGGCGTATCCCTGGCCGTACCCGTCTTCCACCAGTGCCCGGAAGATCTTGAGCTGGGGGCGTACCACCCTTTCTTCCCAGGATCTTATGGTCACCTGTACCGTGGCCTTCTCCCCGTAGACCAATCGGGCGAGGGGCTCTAGATGTCGGCGGTCCTCATATTTACGGGGAAAGTGCCATACCAGATCCTCGAGGGTGTATATCCCCAGCCGCTTTAACCGGGCCGCCCTCTGGGGGCCCACATATTTTAAGCTTTCCACCTGGCGATCCAACATGATTTTCCCCTACCTCGTACTTGCGCTTTAGCCAGCCGTCTGTTAAAATAGCCCTCGTAGAAGCGAGAGGAGTGAGAACATGGCTGTATGCTATATCTGCGGCCGCAAAACCGTCACCGGCCATAAAGTGAGCCACTCCAACAAGAAGGCCAAGCGTACCTGGCGTCCTAACCTTCAGAGGGTGAAGGCTGACCTAAACGGCACTGTGCGCAGGATTTGGGTGTGCACCCGCTGCCTCAAGGCAGGGAAGGTAAAAAGGGCTCTATAAAAACCGACCCGGGAAGACCCGGGTCCTTTAATTTTAAATCTGCTTGAAGAGATTGGCCATCTCCATGGCGGTCAGGGCGGCATCGAACCCCTTGTTCCCCATCTTGGTCCCCGCCCTCTCTATGGCCTGTTCCAGGGTATCGGCGGTTATGAGGCCGTTGACCACCGGCAAGCCCGTGGCCAGGGCTACCTGGGCTATCCCTTTAATGGCTTCCGCGGCCACGAAGTCGAAGTGGGGGGTAGCCCCTCTGATGATGGCCGCCAGGCATATTATGGCATCATAGCCCTTAGAAGCCATCCTTTGGGCTGTTACAGGGATCTCGAAGGCTCCGGGGACCCACACCACGTGGATATCTTCCGGCCGGGCCCCATGGCGCTCCAGGGCATCCAGGGCTCCGGAGAGGAGCTTGGAGGTTATGAATTCATTAAAACGGCTGACTATTACGCAAAAACGCAAACCTTCGGCCCGCAGTGAGCCGGTGAAAACCTCTCCCATGTCCTTCTCCTTCCTTAAGTGAGTTTTAGAATATGCCCCATCTTCTCCTTCTTGGTCTTTAAATAATTGAAATTTATGCTGTTGGGGCAGACCTCGATGGGGACCCTTTCCACCACTTCTAATCCATACCCCTCAATACCCGCTATCTTCTTGGGATTATTGGTCAAAAGGCGTATCTTTTTTACCCCCAAATCCACCAGGATTTGGGCCCCTGTGCCGTATTCCCGGAGGTCGGCAGGGAACCCCAGGGCCTGGTTGGCTTCCACCGTATCCTTTCCCCCTTCCTGCAGCTTGTAGGCTTTGATTTTATTCAGAAGTCCTATCCCCCTGCCCTCCTGGCGCATGTAGAGGATGACCCCCCGCCCCTCTCTTTGGATCATCTCCATGGCCTTCTGCAGCTGCTCTCCGCAATCACACCTCAAGGAACCGAAGACATCCCCGGTCAGGCATTCGGAATGGACCCTCACCAGAACCGGCTCTGATGAGGATATCTCCCCCTTCACCAGGGCCAGGTGCTCTTGTCCCGTGAGGATCTCCTCATAGGCTATGGCGGTAAACTCCCCATACTTGGTGGGCAATTCGGCTTCCGCCACCCTCCTTATCAACTTTTCCCTGCGGCGCCTGTACTCTATTATAGAGGCTATGGTTATGAGCTTCAGCCCGTGCTCCTGACAAAAGGCGAAAAGCTGGGGAAGTCTGGCCATGGTACCGTCGGGATTCATTATCTCGCAGATGACGCCGGCAGGATAGAGGCCGGCCATACGGGCCAGATCCACCGCCGCCTCCGTATGACCCGTCCTCTTCAGCACCCCGCCCTCCTTGGCCCGCAGGGGAAAAACGTGTCCAGGACGGCGGAGATCTTGAGGCCGGGTGCGGGGATCCACCAGCTTCTTTATGGTGAAGGCCCTTTCAAAGGCGGAAATGCCCGTAGTGGTCTCTTTGGCGTCCACCGATACGGTGAAGGCTGTGCCCATGGGATCTTCGTTGCTGGGCACCATGGGACCCAGATCCAGCTCATCTAGCCGCTTTCCCTCCATGGGGACGCACACCAGGCCCCTCCCGTGGGTGACCATGAAGTTGATGGCCTCAGGGGTCACCTTTTCAGCCGCCATTACCAAATCACCTTCGTTTTCCCTGTCCTCGTCGTCCACCACCACCACCATGCGGCCCGCCCGGAGGTCTTCCAGCGCCTCTTCCACCGTATTGAATCTTATCTCCACCAAGATCCCCCCCTTATATGAAACCGTGATGGGCCAGGAATTCTCGGCTCAACCCGGGAGAAGCCCCTTCTCTAAAAGACAGGAGCCTTTCCAGATATCTGGCTATTATATCCACTTCCAGGTTGACCTTATCCCCTATGACCCTAAACCCCAAGGTGGTGTTCTGGGCAGTATGGGGGATGAGTCCCACGGTAAAGCGGCCTTCCTCCACCTGGATGATGGTGAGGCTCACCCCATCCACAGCCACAGACCCTTTAGGGGCCAGATAAGGGGCTAAAGGGGGTGGGAAACTTATGGATACTTCCCAGGCCCAGCCCACCCTTTTTTTGCCTTTTATCTCCCCCACCCCGTCCACGTGTCCGGTTACCAGATGACCCCCTAGAGGGTCCCCCAGCTTGAGGGCAGGCTCCAAATTAACCCTATCCCCTGGCCTTAAGGCTCCCAGGGTGGTCACCCTGAGGGTCTCGGCCATCACCTCAGCCTGGACGTGGTCCGGCCCTTTTTCCACAACGGTGAGGCAAGCTCCGTTTACCGCCAGGCTGTCCCCTATCCTGATCTCAGGCAGGATTTTATGGGCCTTTATGGCCAGACGGGCCCCTTCCCCTCTCTTCTCTATTCTCTGGATAACCCCCAATTCCTGCACCAATCCCGTAAACATAACACAACCCCTTTATCTTAAATACCCGGAAATCATAATATCCCTTCCGCAGAGCTCTATTTCCAGATCTTTTAATTCCCAGGCCTCTTCCAAGCTGTCTATCCCTCGGCCTCCCACGGCCGGGATTTCCTCCCCTCCCAGTATTTTGGGGGCCAGGAAGAAGACGGCTTTATCTACTATCCTGCTGTTGAGGGCAGAAGCGTTGATGGCTGCCCCTCCTTCTATTAAAACGCTCATGATGCCCCTGCGGGCCAGCTCCTTCAGAAGAGGCATCCAGGCTACCCTACCCTCCTCTTCGGGGACCGTGAGCACCTCCACCCCCATATCCTCCAGCTGGCGTTTGATCTCTTTCTTAGCCCTGGGGGTGGTGGCTATCAGGGTGGGAGCAGGGGAAGACAGGTGCAAAACCTGGGCGTCCAGGGGTATCCTAAGGGTGCTGTCCAGGATAACCCTCACCGGATCCCTAACCCCTTCTTCCTGAAGCCGCACAGTGAGGCGGGGATTGTCAGCTATAATGGTCCCCACCCCGGTTAAAACCGCATCATGGATGTTCCGCAGGCGGTGTACCTTTTCCCTAGCTTCCTCTCCAGTTATCCACCGAGAAGCTCCGGTCCGGGTAGCTATCTTGCCGTCCAGGCTGCAGGCCACTTTCAGGGTTACCCAGGGAAGACCACAGGTGATGAACTTTATATAGGCCTCGTTCAAGCGCCTGGCCTCCTGCTCCAGAAGGCCCACCTCCACTTCGATCCCCGCTTCCCGTAAAATCCGGCAGCCCTTACCTTGAACCCTGGGGTTGGGATCCAGCATGGCCACCACCACCCTTTTTACCCCTGCCTCTATCAGGGCCTGGGTACAGGGCGGAGTGCGGCCGTAATGGCAACAGGGTTCCAGGGTTACATAGAGGGTAGCCCCCTGGGCCTGGCTTCCTGCGGCCTCCAGGGCGCGGATTTCCGCATGGGGGCCACCGGCCCTTTCATGGTAGCCTTCCCCTATAACTTTTCCCTCTTTTACTAATACAGCTCCCACTGCGGGATTGGGGCTGGTCTTCCCCAATCCCTTGCGGGCCAACTCCAGGGCCCGCTTCATATATTCCTTGTCCCTTAATTTTATCATAGTCCCCTCCCGATCCTAAGAAAGGGATTTGCTCCCCAGATCTTTGAGGGCCTTTATGGCCTCGGCCCTGGAGGGATGACCGAATACTGCGGTACCCGCCACCAGAACCGTAGCTCCCGCCTGGACCAGAGCGGCCGCATTCTCCATATTCACACCCCCGTCCACCACCAGGAAAATCTCCTTCCCCGCCTCCTTGATCCGCCGGGCAGCCTCCGCCACCTTGGGCAGCACGAAAGGGAGGAACTCCTGCCCTCCAAAGCCGGGGCTCACGGACATCAGGAGGACCAGATCCAGCTCTTCCCATAGGTACTCCAGCACGCTTAAGGGCGTGGCCGGGTTCAGAGCCACCCCAGGACGGCATCCCGCTTCCTTGATCTGCCTCAATACCCGGTAGAGATCGGGGCAGGCCTCCGCATGGACCGTGATGTAATCGGCTCCTGCCTCGGCAAAGGGGGCGACAAATTTCTCTGGCTGGCACACCATGAGGTGCACGTCGAAAATAAGGGAAGTTTTGCTCCTCAAGGCGGACACCAATCCAGGCCCGAAAGATATGTTGGGAACGAAATGCCCATCCATTATGTCCAGGTGAAGCCAATCAGCCCCCGCCTCTGTTATCTCCTCCACTTCCCGCTGAAGGTTGGCAAAATCCGCCGCCAAAAGGGAAGGGGCCACCAGTATCATGGATATCTCCTTTCCAGCTCCATAATCTCTTCTAAAAAGTCCAGATAATGCTCATAGCGATGGGGGGCTATCAGCCCCGCCTCCACCGCTTCCCTAACCGCGCATCCCGGCTCTGATCGGTGCAGGCAGGATTTGAACCGGCACTTTCCTATCAACGGCTCCATCTCTTTAAAGTAACGGGCCACCTCCTGGGGAGCCAGCCGGGGCAGGTTCAGGCGGCTGAACCCCGGGGTGTCGGCCACCCACCCTCCCGTGGGCAAGGGCAAAAGCTCTACATGGCGGGTGGTGTGTCTTCCCTTCCCCAGCTTGGCGCTCAGCTCACCTACAGGTAAATTCAGGTGGGGGAAAAGAGCATTTAGAAGGGAAGTTTTCCCCGCTCCTGAAGGCCCTGCCAGGGTGCTTATTTTCCCCTTCAGGTGTTCCTTCAATTCCTCCAGCCCTTCCCCTGTCAGGGCGCTCACCATGAGGTTCCGGTAGCCCGCCCGGGTATACACCTCCGGCCACTTTAAATTCTCCGCCTCAGCTATGTCCACCTTGTTCCACACTATGAGGCACTCCAAATCCTTTACCGCGCTCAGGAAGAGGAGCCTATCTAAAAGCTGGAGGTCAGGGGGAGGAGCGGCCAGGGAAAAGACCAGGACCGCCTGATCCACGTTGGCCACCGTCGGCCTTTCCAGGAGCACCCTCCTCTCCCCTATACCCTCTATAACCCCTTCTTCCCGGGAAAGGGGGGTAAAATAAACCCGGTCCCCAGGAAGGGGCTCTTCTCCTCGTCGGAATTTGCCCCGCAGGCGGCAGATCCAGACCTTCCCTTCAGAAGCCACATAGTAAAATCCCCCGTAACGCTTTATCAAGATACCCTCCATGCGAACCTCCTTTAGGGCAAATCCTGGACGTAGATCCGCTCTCCGTCTCGGAATACCTGGAGCTTCCCCTTTCCATAATAGGTTATCCTAGCCAACAGCTGTTTGCCCTTTTCCTGCTTATCTCTGAAAACCTCCCGGGTGCCCTTGGCGTCCTCCACTATTATCCTTATATCGTGGGGTTTGTCATCGGGAGCTGGGGGTACGGTGATCACCGCTTCTTTTCTGGCCGGTCCCGGGCCCTGGCTTACCACCAGGTTGACCTTGCTCCCCTGCAGGAGGCTGCTTCCTCCCGGAGGGTCCTGCTCCATCACCGTATCGGGAAAATACTCCTCGCTCCTCTTGTAGCTGATATTGCCCACTTCCAGGCTGGCTGCGGCCAGCTGCTGCTGGGCCTGGCCTAAAGTCAGGCCCACCAACTTGGGCACCGAGACCATCTGGGGCTCGGGTCCCTTGCTCACTACCAATCTCACCACCGTGCCTTCCGGCTGTCTGCTTCCCCCCGGAAGGCTCTGCTCCACCACCGAGCCTTCGGGTATGGTGGGATGGTAGGCCTTCAAGCTGTCGGCCGCCACTTTGAAACCGGCATTCTCCAGGGTAGCCCTGGCCTCCCGCTCGGAAAGCCCTATCACTCGGGGCACCACCACCATCCGGGTACCCTTGCTCACGGTCAGGATGACCGACCTGCCCCTTTTGACTTTTTCTCTAGGGGAAGGGGTCTGATCTACCACTTCACCCTCAGGGGCCTCGGAATAGATGTATTTGCCCACCTGGCCCCTGAGCCCTGCCTCTTCCAAACGCCTCAAGGCGGCCTCCTCTTTTAATCCTATTACTTTGGGAACCTCCACTTCCCCCACCAGCCAATAGTAGCGAAATCCTGTCCACAGCCCCCCTATGGCCAGGGCCAAGAAAAGAAGGGTCAGGCCCAGCCATAACCAAGGGGACCTCCTTTTCCCTTTCCTCCCGGTTTCCCCAACCGCCTCGGTAGGGTTTATTGGAGATATTACCCGGGTGGCGTAGCTCTCATCCTCCCAAACCCTATCCAGGGCCTGGAGATCCCTCCTCAAGGCAGCCACAGAAGGGTAACGCCGCTCCGGGTCTTTTTCCAGCGCCCTTATGACCACCCTTTCCAGGGCCGGGGGGACGTCCTTTAAAGGAGGCGGGGGATCTTGGATGTGCTTTATGGCCACCTCCAGGGGGGTTTTGCCCTGAAAAGGCGGAAATCCGACCAGCATTTCGTAGAGCACCACTCCCAGGGAATAAATATCCGCGGCCACCCCCGAAGATCTCCCTTGGGCCTGTTCTGGAGCCAGATAGTGAACGGAACCCAGAAGGGTCCCCCCTTGGGCCATCGAACCCTCATTCACCGCCTGGGCTATACCGAAATCGGTCACTTTTACCCTGCCGTCTGCTGTTATCAAGATGTTATGGGGTTTTACATCCCTATGGATAATGCCGTTTACATGGGCATGTTCAAGAGCATCGCATATCTGCAGGGCTATCTTAACCGCCTCTTGAGGGGTTAGGGGACCCCGCTCCTTTAAAAATTCTTTTAGGGATTTCCCCTCTACATATTCCATTATCAGGTAATGGAGATCTCCCTCTCGTCCCACGTCGAAAAGGCTCACCACATTGGGATGGGAGAGGCGGGCCACCGCTTGGGCTTCCCGGCGGAATCCCGCCAGGAACTCCGCGTCTTTGGCGTACTCATCCCTCAGGACCTTGATGGTTACGATGCGATCCAGCAGCAGATCCTTGGCCTTGTAGACCCGGGCCATGCCCCCTCCTCCCAAGAGCTCCACTATCCGGTATCTACCTTCCAAAACCTTGCCTATAATATCCTCCATGCACTCACCGCCCTAAGGCTAATTCTAGCATCTTCCTGGCTATGGGTGCAGCCACCACACCTCCACTTCCTGCATTTTCCACTATGACCGCCACCACCACCCTGGGGTTGTCGGCAGGGGCAAAGGCTACCATCCAGGCATGGGGATCTCCCTGGGGATTTTGGGCAGTACCTGTCTTGGCCGCCACCTCCACCCCCGGCAGGTTTACCCCAGTGGCGGTACCTGCCCTCGCTGTAGCCACCATAGCCTCCTTGATGGTATCGGCCACCTGGGCGCTGCATACCGCTTTCCACGGCCTTGGGATAAAGCTGTTTTCCACCAGCCCCCCGGAACCCACTCTCTCCACCAGGTAGGGACGCATTATAACCCCCTTATTGGCAATGGCTGCAGTAACCAGGGCCATCTGAAAAGGGCTGGCCAATACCTCCCCCTGCCCTATGGCAGCCTGGGCCAGGAGGCCTCCTTCTAAACTTGCGGGAATCTTGGAAACCTTGACCGGCAGGTCGAAGGGCAGGTTTTCATTAAAACCATAAGAACAAGCCGTTTCCACAAACGCCTTTCCCCCCACCTCCAGGGCCAGGGAAGCGAAGGTCACATTGCAGGAGTACATCATGGCCTCCTGAAAATCAACCCGGCCGTGGGCATATGGACAGGTCAGCTTCCATCCCCCTATCTTCAAATAGCCGGGGCAATGGTATGTCCTCTGGGCTGCCCCTGGATCCTTTTGCAAAACCGCCGTGGCTGTAACCAGCTTCATGGTGGAACCAGGGGGATAGAGCCCCTGGAGGGCCCGATTTAAAAGGGGGCTCTGGGCTTGGGGCTGGTTCAGCTCTTCCCATTTCTCTTCCAACCTATTGGGGTCAAAAGAGGGGCTGCTGACCAGGGCCAAAACCGCTCCGGTTCGGGGGTCCAGCACCACGATAGCTCCCCTCCTCCCCCCAAGCAAACTGTAGCCCACCTCCTGGAGCCGAGCGTCCAGGGTAAGGGTCAGATGGTCCCCTTCCAGGGGCCTGCCCAGAAGCCGGTACACCTGATTCCTGATAGAGCGAAATCCCTTTAAGCCCAGCAGCTCACCGCTATAGCAGGCCTCCACTCCGCTGGTGCCGTAGCGGGTTGAAACATAGCCGATTACGGGCGCCGCCGCCTCCCCCAGGGGATAATGGCGCTGGTATGCCCCTGCCCTTCCGGAGGATTGGGCTAAAACGTTTCCTTTGCAGTCGTAGATGGCACCCCTTTTCACCCTTTCTTCTATCAGGGATAGGCGGGGGTTGAGGGGATGACAGCTCAGCTTCTCCGAATTCCACGCCTGCAAGTAGGTGAGCCATAAGATCAAGAGGGAGAACAGCCCTAAGGAGAGCAGGGCCAAATTCCTGAGCTGCCTGGTCAACCCCTCACCCCCCTTCCCTTTGGGCGTTGCTTATATTGAGGAGAAGGGCCAGGGCTATATAGCTGGTGATCAGGGAACTCCCCCCATAGCTGACAAAGGGGAGGGTCACCCCTGTAAGGGGAAGCAGTTTGGTGACCCCTGCTATTATGATAAAGGCTTGAAAGGCAAAAAGAAAGGTCAACCCCCCGGCCAGCAGGCCCCCCCCTTCCTCCGGACACCCCATGGCGATCCTGAAACCCCTTACGGCCAGCAGAAGATAAAGCAGTATCACCCCCACGCTGCCCAGCAATCCCATCTCCTCTCCTATGGAAGAGAAGATAAAGTCAGTGGCCACAGCCGGGATAAACTGGGGTGAGCCCAGACCCCATCCCGTGCCCACAACCCCGCCGGTGGCCAGGGCAAAAAGGGATTGCAGGATCTGGTAGCCCGCTCCGCTGGAATCGGCCCAGGGGTCCAACCATATGGCTATCCGGGTTCTAAGGTGGGGGTACAAGTAGTAGAGGGGGATAGATCCCAGGAAAAAGAGGGCCCCTCCCAGCAGAAAATAACGCCATCTGCCCGTGGCCAGGTACACCATGGCCAAAAAGCTGGCCACCATTATAAGGGCCGATCCCAGATCCTTCTGGACAGCCAAAAGCACCAGCCCCAAAGAAACGGTCAGGAGCAGTGGGCCCCAGGATACACGCCAGAAACCCTGCACCATCAACTCTTTTCTCTCGCTCAAGATGGCCGCCAGATATGTTATCATCAAAAGCTTAAAGGGCTCCACCGGCTGAAACCTTATACTTCCCAAGGCCAGCCATCGCTTGGCTCCTCCTGCGGAAATCCCGGCCAAGATGGTCAGGGCCAGGGCCAGGAGTCCCAGGGAAAAGAGGAGATAGGGATAATCCAGCAATTTGGAGTACTCCTTCAGGCTGATAATCACCATTATAAGCCCCACCAGGGCCAAACCGCACCACAGTACCTGCTGCCGGGCCAGCTGCATATCCAGCCGGAAAAGAAAAATAAATCCCAGAAAGGTGAGCATGGCACCTAAAGGCAACAGGAACTCATCCCCCTGATGCTGGATGAGGTTTAAAAGCCAGTGGATTCCCCAAAAGCCCACAGCCAGGAAAAGAGCGCCCACCAAAAACTGGCCAAAAACCTCAGGGGAAGAGAAAAAACGATGATAACCGCAGCCCAGACCCAATAATAGGCTGGGCCAGAGGAGGAGCAGGGCTTCCCTGGTCCGGAATTTAATCCTTTTCTTCATAAAGTACCAGCACCACCGTTATGTTGTCCGGTCCCCCCTTGTCCAGGGCATTTTCCACTAGAAGCCTGGCCGCTTCGTCCAGAGAATGGGCGGACAGAATCGTTTTCATTTCCCCCTCACTGACCACTTCGTACAGGCCGTCGGTGCATAAAAGCAGGACGTCGCCTGGGGTTAAAGGGATTTCCCTGGTATCCACCTCCACTGCTCCTTCAATGCCCAGGGCCCGATTCAGGAGGTTGCGGAGGGGATGGAACCTGGCCTCCTCCCGGGTGATATCCCCCTTTTGTATCAAATCCCCCACATAGGAGTGGTCGGTGGTGAGGGTTTCCAGGATACCCTGGCGGAAAATATAGGCCCGGCTGTCTCCCACATGGGCCAGATAGCAGCGATCCTCTATCATCCAAGCAGCAGTCAGGGTGGTGGCCATTCCCCGATGCTCCGGCTGGCTGAGGGAAACCTGGTAAACCGCCTCGTTGGCTGAGGCCACGGCTTCCTTCAGCTGTTGTAGGGGCGGCTCCTGGAGGGTTCCCCGGGATAATCTCTCCTCCAGAACCCTCAAGGCCAGATGGCTGGCCACCTCCCCTGATCTGTGTCCCCCCAGGCCGTCGGCCACGGCAAAAACCCCCAGATCTAAACGCAAAAGATAGGCGTCCTCATTGCGGGGACGCACCAGGCCCTTGTGGCTAAGGGCTGCTGCCTTCATTCCTCCCACCCCACCTTGAAAATAACCGTCCCTATCCTCACCATATCTCCGTGATTTAAAGGCTCATTCTCCTGGACCCTTTTTCCATTCACATAAGTGCCGTTGGTGCTGTTCAAATCGGTTATGCACCACCTCCCCTCCCTGCAGGTGATAAGGGCATGTTGGGAAGAAACATAGGGATCCTCTATGACCACGTGGTTTTGGGGATCCCGGCCAATGGTGATATCGGGGGACAGATAAAACTTCTGCCTCCTCTGGAGGGAGCTCTTTCCCGGCTCCAGCACCACCAGGTAAAAACCTTTTTTTAAAAAAAGCCCCTGGGCTTGAGGCTGGGGGATCTCCAGATCCCTCACCATGATCTTGAGGGCCTGCCACAGGAACAGGTAAAGGACAGCCACGGCACCGAACCGAAAGAGGAACAACAGCAAGTCAAACATGCTTTATTCCCCTATTTGGAATTCTATCACAGTTCGGCCCAACTGGATACGGTCCCCCGGCTGGAGAAACACCCTCTCCACCGGTTCTCCGTTTACCAGAGTGCCGTTCCGGCTGCCCAAATCCACCAAGAACCACCTGTCATGAACCTCTTCCAGTTGACAGTGCCTGCGGGAAACCTGCTCATCGGTAAGGACAAAATCGCAGGAAGGATGGCGCCCCAGGATCTGCCTCCCCGATTCTAAAGGGAAAACGCGACCTGAATCGGGCCCGGACACCACTTGAAGCCTGTAAGAAGGCCTTCTTCCCCCCAAGGACTCCTCCTTGGCATACATCACCGTATGGTCTTCCCAGTCCCCTGCCGATTCCGGCTCCGCGGCTTCCTCCATCCGGGCGTAGATCCTCACCTCTCCTGGGGGCAACTCCTCTTCCAGTTCCATGGAAACCCTCACCGGCCCCACCATGCTGAACCTCTGATCTTGCGCTTTTTGGGACAGGTACTGGGCCAGCTCTTGGCATAGGGATTTTTCAAAGGGGGCCAGGTTTTCAAAGTCTTTAGGGCTGAGGTAAACGGTGTACACGTTGGGCACATAGATCCTGCTCACGCTGATGGTGCGGCGGGACTGCATGGTCTTCAATAGTTTCTTGGCAATCTCTACCGGTTGCAGGGAAGGCCCTTCTCCCCCCCGGAAAAGCCCTTCGAAGATCTTGCGCCAGAAGCGCTCCACCCTTTCCATCCAGTTAATATTTCTCCCCCCTTTCCCGGCGGGCCCGGAGTTGACCACAAGCAGCCTCTATATCCCTGCCCCGGCTCCTCCTCACCGCCACCTCTATTCCCTCTTGGGTCAACCATCGGGCGAAGGTTTTTGCCTTTTCCTCCCCCACCCCCTGGTAGGGAATGCCAGACACAGGATTCAGGGGGATCAGATTTACAAAGGCCAGCATCCCCTTAAGGAGCCGGCCCAGCCGTCGGGCATCCTTCCGGCTATCGTTTACCCCCTTTATGAGGGCGTATTCAAGGGTCACCCTCCTGCCGGTGACCCGGGCGTAATAACGGCAGGCTTCCAGGACATCCTTCAGGGGATATTGGCGGTTTATGGGCATAAGTTCTGAACGGATATCATCGGTGGTGGCATGAAGGGAGACGGCCAACTCCAAAGGGGGTTTTTCTTCTGCCAGTTTTATTATCTGGGGAACCAGACCGCAAGTGGATATGGTTATCTTTCGGTGGCTTATGTTCCAACCTTTCGGGTGTTGGAAGAGACGGCAGGCCCTCAGGACCTGCTCCAGATTTAAAAGGGGCTCCCCCATGCCCATAAACACTATATTGGTAAGGGAAGCCTTGGGATCCCCTTCCCTGGCCTTCCTCAAAAGGGCCACCGCCTGGAGGATCATCTCCCCGGCGGTGAGGTTGCGGCGGAAGCCCCCCTGCCCTGTGGCGCAGAACCTGCAGCCCAAAGGACAGCCAGCTTGGGAAGAAAGGCAGGCGGTCCGCCTCCCCCCTTGCTCCATCAACACACACTCCACCTTCTCCCCGTCCGGCAGCTCCAGGAGCAGCTTTAGGGTGTTATCAAGGGCAGAAGTGCTGCTCTCCAGGATCTTCAGGGGCGGCAAGGGATGGGAAGAGGAGAGCTGATCCCGGAAGGCCAGGGGGAGGTCGGTCATCTCCTCCACCGCCAGGGCCAGCCTTCTATGGATCCAGATAAATATCTGCTGCCCCCGATATGGAGGCTCCCCCATCTTGGAGGCCAGTTCCTTCAGTTCCTCCAGGTACATTCCCCTCAGATCCATCCCGCTCCCCCCTCACCCCAATATACCACACTCAGACCTGCCGGAGAAAGCGCACGGAGAATACTCTCCCCTTGGAGGTGCTCTTGACTTCGATTTCTCCCCTATGCTTCTCCACCAGCTGCTTGACTATAAACAGGCTCTATCCTCGCCCCTCTCCTTTATCCTTTTTAGTGGTGAAGCCCTTTTCGAAAATCTTCTCCTGCCATTCCCACGGTATAGGGGGACCTGTATTGGCCACCTCTATAACAATAATACCCCTCTTTAGTGGTAAAAATACGAAAAAGTATGCACTTTTCTTCTCCTGGCCAATCTGCCAGAGCTTCAATGGAGTTGTCCAAGAGGTTGCCCACAATGCTGATAAGCTCTGCAGGAGGGATCTCCAGATCGTCCAGGCTATCTTTGATCTCCCATTGAATCTTTATGCCCAGAGAATTCGCTTGATCTGCTTTGGCCTGGAGAAGGGCGGCCAAGGAGGGTTGGCTCAAGGCCAGTTTCAAAACGGGCTGTTTTATTTCCCTGCACACAGAGGCGATGTAATCCTGGGCCTCCTGGAATCTCCCCAACTGGATCAGGCCGTAGATGGTCTGCAGGTGGCTCACAAAATCATGCCGCTGGGCCCTGAGGTTTTCCAGGTTCTCTTTTAAGCTTTCCATATAGGCCTCCTGTTGCTGTAGCTGGATTTCCTGAACGGTAAGGTGGATGAGGAAGTATATAATCCGCAGGGAAGTCAGAAGGAAAAGGGAAGAAAAAATAGAGATACCTTTATTTGCCAGTGCTCCGGCAGGGGGCTTCCCATAACCAGATGGCTGTTGAACAGGATGGCCAGGAGGGTCTGGAACAGCACCAGGGCCAGGACTATCCAGGCCCTTCTCCCTAGGCCTTTATCCCTTACCTCCCCCCATCTGGGGAGGACAAAGGAAAACAAGGAAAATCTTTTTTTCTCAGGAACAAGGCCAGGGAGCTGAGGAGGATCACCTGAGGTAAGGCGAGATAAAATCTGGTTTTCGCTTCGGCCAGGAGGGGACAATATCTACTGCCAGCTGAACCATGATGTATAAAAACACCCTCTCGGCCAGGGCCAGTAGAAGGCTGCCCAAGAGGGTGGCTACCAGGCTCTTTACGAAATTGACTTTTAAAAATAAGGATAAAGCCAAGGCGAGGAAGATCACCAAAGGGACGGCGTGGAGGGAGAAGGAAAGGGAGAGATGCCGCAGATAAAGAACCGCGAAGGCGCCCAGCATAGCTACAGCGCTCACCTTAGGTAAAGAAGGATATTCCCCCACCACGGCCAAGCCCAAAAGCATGACCGCGCAGCACTCCAGAAACCCCACGAGGAACAGGAGCCAGATTTCTCCCGGCATCTACAATTTAACTCCATTATGCTGAGAGCCTTTATTCACTGTTTTCGCCTAAAAAGTTTAAAATCCTGCTGTCTCTCCGTTGGTCCCAGGATTTTTAGTCCCATCCTTAGGATTGGGCCCAGGGGTCTACCCAGGGAGGGCTGCCACATTCTTCTAAAGGTCTGGCGGAGGGGGACAAGGCCCTCTAGGCAAGGCAGGCCAGACACTGATTCCAGGTGGCAGGCCCAGAAGGTTTATGGTAAAATGCTTATTGATCGATGCTTATTGATCGATGCCATAAGGGGTGAAAAGGATGGGGATGCTCTTTATCGATAACCAAGGCCACACCAAACCCCAAATAAACCTGGCCCTGGAAGAGTATGCAGTGCGCTTTTTGCCCCGAGACCACGACTACTTTCTCTTTTACATCAACGAACCCAGCATCATCATAGGCAAAAACCAGAACGCCTTTGAGGAGATAAACAGGGAGTATGTGGAAGCCAAAGGCATCCATGTGGTGCGCCGCCTGTCAGGAGGAGGGGCGGTATATCACGATCTGGGCAATCTGAACTTCAGCTTTATAACCGATAACGACAGCCGGGCCTTCATGAATTTCCGCCGCTTTTTAGAACCCATAGTCAGGGCTCTGAGGGAGATGGGGGTGGAAGCGGAGATAACCGGCAGGAACGATATTCAGGTAGGAGGCAGAAAGATCTCCGGCAATGCCCAGTATGCCACTAAGGACAGGATGTTCACCCATGGCACCCTCCTCTTCGACACTGATCTGGAAGAGGTTACCAGGGCCCTTCGGGTCAGCGAAAAAAAGATGGCAGCCAAAGGGGTAAAGTCAGTGCGCAGCCGGGTGGCCAACATTTCGGAATTTCTTAAAGAGAAAATTTCCATGGAGGAATTCAAAAAGAGGCTGCTCTTGGCCATATTCCAGCAGGAAGAGATACCCCAATATCACCTCTCCCAGGAAGATTGGGAAAGGATCCACCAGCTGGCCCAGGAGCGCTACCACAACTGGGAATGGAATTTCGGCCGCTCTCCCGAATTCAATTTGCAGCATACGGAAAGGATAGAGGGGGTCGGCACCCTGGACATACGGCTTCTAGTAAACAAGGGCGTAATAAATGAGGCCCATATCTATGGGGACTTCTTCGGCACTGGGGAAAAAGAAGAGCTGGAGAGGTTGCTGGTGGGCTTAAAGTATGATAAAGAAGAGATAAGGAAAACTTTAGAAAAAATAGATATAGGATACTATATAAGCGGGCTCAACATTGAAGATTTTCTAAAACTTTTATTCTAAAGGAGCGAAGGATAAGATGGCCGAAAAGATCAAGAGCGCCTATGAAAAGGCCCTGGAGAGGGCTGCCAGCGTAAAGCTGGAGGCCGCGGATTTAAAAAGGCTGGAATACTTTCCCCAGGGGCAATCCCTGGCGGCCAAATTTCTGCGGGAAAAGGATTTCGACCCCCTGGGAGTGTTGAAATCCTTTAAGGAAGAAGATCTCCCCTACGTGAGGGAAGGCATGGAGGAAACCTTCCTGCAGAACATACAACTGCCCCGGGATGAGGAGGGCATCAAGACCAGCCAGAGGGCCCTCCAGGGGTTGCTGCTCTTAAAAAAAGACAAATCTAAGCTCCGCAAAATAATCGAAGAGATAGAATATCTCTTTTCTTATTATCTCCAGGCCCAGCAGCAGATTTTCCATGAAGTGAAAGAAGAGATGGGCCAGAGATTGGCTGGAACCCAGGAAGCCCTGGAACGCCAGCTGGGCATGAAGGTGAACATCCAGCTGGAGAGACAGCCCTTCTTCCAGGAGGAATGGCTCCGGCGGGAGCGGGAGCTGTCCTCCCAGTACGAAGCCCTTTTAAACGAAAAGAAAGAGAAAATACGCCGGCTTATGTGATCTTCTAGGAGGGTGGGGCCTTGAAAAGGCGCATAACCAACTACCTGGCGGCGGGAATAGCTGTGCTCCTGCCGGCTGCCGCCACCCTATGGGTGCTGTATAAGCTCTTCGTCCTGGTGGACGGATGGGCTGCATGGGCATTAAGGCTGTTCACCCCCCGTCCCCTGCCGGGGTTGGGACCGCTCCTGACCCTGCTGGTGGTGCTCCTGGCGGGGATCTTGGCCACCAACCTCATAGGCAAGCGGCTGCTGGCCTATGGGGAAAGGCTCCTGCTGAGCCTGCCTCTGGCCAGCAGCATTTACCGGCCCGCCAGGAGATAACCCAAACCCTCACCTCCGACCGCAGGCAGGTCCTCCGACAGGTGGTCATGCTGGAATTTCCCCAGCCTGGCCACTGGGTCGTGGGGTTTCTGGTGGGAGAGGCGGGCAGCCTGTTTCGTCGGGATGGAACCGAGCTGCTAAAGGTGTTCATCCCCCACGTGCCCTTGCCCACCTCTGGCTTTCTCGTTCTGGTGCCCGAAGATAAAATTGTTCCCCTGGAAATGAGCGTGGAGGAAGGGCTGCGCTTCCTGATCTCCACCGGAATAGTAGAGCCGGCCTACAGGGATAGATCCTTCAGGGAAGCGTAAAGCTGAGCCCACCGGGGGTCCCCTTTTAATTCTTCCATCAGCCTCTTGGCCTTCTCGTGGTCCCCCTGCCGGTGAGCCAGAAGGGCCTGCCACATCCTGGCCTCTTGGGCCAGGGAAGCTTCTTTGGCAGCGGCTTCAAACCCTTTGGCCGCCTTTACCTCATCCCCCAAGAAGTAATGGGATATCCCCCAAAGGAGCTGCATCTCCGGGCTCAAGCGTAGACCCTTGGGCTGGTGCAGGTCCTTATATTTTTCCAGGAGGGCCATCCGGGACTCCGCCTCCTGGTAAAGGGATAGCATCTCCTGGAACCTGCAGCGGGCTTTATCCTTTTCTCCTGAGCGCAGATACTGGATGCCGCTTTCCACATACATGCGGCCCAGGCTTTCCCAGATCGCCCCCACCCAAGGGGCCTTGGTCCGCGCCTCCTCCATGGTCTTTATGGCTTCTTCCCCTTGTCCGGTTTTCCAATAGATAGAAGCTAGGTTCCCCAAAACATTTAGGTTATAGGGGTCCAGCTGGACGGCCCTCCGGGCCCAGTTTAGCGCCTCTTCCTCTTTCCCCTGTTGCAAAAGGATAAGGCCCAGATCCGCTCTGTAGGTGGCGGAAAAGGGATTATACAGGCAGGCTTCTCGCATATGTCGGGTTGCCCGGGCCAAATCCCCCTGGCTGTAGGCAGCCGCGGCTTCCCGGGCGCTGGCCTCCCCGGCCACGTATAGCAGGCTCCAAACAATCAGGACCCCGCACAAAACCCCCACGGCCATCAGTTCCCCTCTTCTGGGAGCATAGGTCCGGCCCCATATCTCTTGAACCCTGGAGCGCACAAGCCCGAAAAGGGCCCACAGCATCATGGAAACCGCTCCCAGAGCCAGGTCAAAATCTATCGCCGCGTGCAGGCCTATGGTCAAGGCCGCCAGGAGCAAGGACAGGGCTTCCAGCCTATCCCCCCCTTTAGCGTGGAGATAGAGCTTGGTACCGTAGAAGAAAAACAGGGACCAGAAGACCGCCAAGATCCCCAGCCCCAGCAAACCCGTTTCCACTGCCACCTGGGCATAATCGTTGTGCACCTGAGTGGAGTTGTAGAAATAGCTCTGATACCCACGGTAGGCCGCCTCCCATCCTCCGCCCCCGAAGCCCAAAATGGGCCTATCTTTTATCATCTTGAGAGCATCCCCTGTCCAGATGAGCCTTTCCCGACTACTCTTGGTCTCCAGGCTGAAATCCTTCAACCTCTGGGCCACCTGGGGAGGTAGAACCCGGCTCCAGACGCCCAGGTCTCCGGAGCTGGAAGCAGGGGCGGCCGCCTTCTGATGCCATAAGTAAAAGGCCCCTCCTCCCAGAAACAGGAGGATTAAGAGCAGCCCCAGGGCCCACCGGGCCAAGGCGGAGGCCCTGGTCTCTAAAAATCTCAGAAGAAGCTCCCCGGCCAACACCAGCAAGATCCCCAGCCCGAACCAGCCCCATGCCATGGTAAAAGCTTTGGCTTCGGCTAGGGGGATAAAACGGGAGCAGGCCAGCAGGGCCGCCGGGGTTATGAGCAGCAAATGGAGCAGCGTCTGGCTGCGGTAGCTCCGGGGTGAGAGGGCCAGATAGAGCAGGAGCACTGGAGGGAATACCAAAAAACCTCCCCGGGATCCGGTGCCTATAAAGACCATGAGCAGGAGGTAGTTAAAGACCGCGTAAGCCAAGCCCCTCCACCGGGGAGAGCGGACCCACAAGTAAAGTCCCAGGATGAGGGCTGCCCCTACAAAACTGGCCAGGGCATTGGGGTATTGAAGGGTGGAATAAAACCGCCCTCCCAAGAAGCTGTCCTTCACCTGGATTATTTCCGTGGCGCTTAGGAGGGCAGCCAGGGCCACCCCGGCGGCGGAAAAATAGAGGGTGTGGAGGATGATGGAAGTCCGCTTTCCTCCCGCCAGCCGGGAGACCAGCCAGAAAGTGAAGAAGTAAAGGATTACCTTGGCCAATCCGTTCAGGGCCAGATCGTAGCTGGCAGGCCGGAGGGCAGCCAGCCCATAAACCAGGACCAGGGCCAGGGCAGCGTAATCCATGGGGTGGGACAAAAACCTACCCTGGCCTGCAGAAAACTGCCAGCAGAGGGTTAAAAAAACCAGGAGGGAAGCCAACGCCAGGGTCCAGCGCTGTTCCCCGGGGAAGAAGAGGCCCCGGAAGAAGGGGGGATAGAAGAGCAGCAGGATCAGGCCGGAAAAGGCGAAGAGGAAGAGCAGCTGATTGCCCCTCTCCGGAAGAATCCCCTGCCACCACGCCTCTACAGCCCCTACCCCTTCCAGGGAAGTTTTCCCCTTTTTCTTGATTTTTCTATTAGATCTAGCTATAATCATCACCCTCTCTCTTCTGCCACCAATGGGAAGCCAGGGCCAGAAAGACGCCAACCATGGCCCCCAATATCAGTCCCAGAGAGGCGTTCAAGGCCAGCCGGGGCCTTACCTTGAGCGGCTCTCTTATGCCGCTCACCACCTTAGCCGGTTTCAGGGCCATCAATTTATCCTGGTAGGTTAAGTACAGGTTCAGGAGATCCAATTTTTCCTGGGCCTGGGTCCCCTGTATTTGCAAGAGCT
>DRZV01000093.1 GCA_011375465.1 Neomoorella mulderi | reverse complement strand
GGCCCAAAGGCCTTCGAAAGACCACCTTTAAAGCATCGTCCGCCAGCCCTATGAGGGCATATCCCCAGGTCAGGAGCAGAGCAAAAACGTTCAGGGGAGTGGGATCCAATAGGAGTGCCAGGCTTATGGCTGACAGGAATATCAGCCCGCCCATGGTGGGGGTTCCCTTCTTACCCCAATGGGTCTGGGGGCCATCGGAGCGCACCATCTGCCCCATCTTCAGTCTCCTCAATATCCAGATCCAGGGAAGGCCCAGGATCAAGGTGAGCATGAAGGAGAGAAGAAAGCCTTTACAGATCATCCCTTTCAGCCTCCCAGAGGGCCAGGACTCTGTCCACTTCCGCCTGGCGGGAACCTTTGAAGAGAACCACATCGCCTTGTTTCACGTCTTTCAGGTATTGCAGTGCCTCCTCTCTGTAACGGCATACCTTTACCTCCTCAGGATCCATACCCCCCTGCAGGGCCCCGGCTGCCGTATCCTCCCCATAAGGACCCAACAGGATAAGTCGGTGAAGACCTCTCCTGGCGGCATAAAAGCCTATGTCCCGGTGGTAGCGGGGGGCAGCTTCCCCCAATTCCGCCATCTGGCCCAGCACCGCCATCTTCCTCTGGCCGGGCAGGGAGGCCAGGGTATCCAGGGCAGCCCGCATGGAATCGGGGTTGGCGTTGTAGGAGTCATTGAAAACAAGGCAACCCCGGGGCCCAGGGCGGAATTCTTGACGGAGGGCCTCCTGGGGCCAGGGGTTGAAGGCATCGGCCATGGCTTTAGGGGGGATTCCCAAGACCCAACCCACGGCCAGGGCAGCCAGGGCGTTATATACATTGTGCAGCCCCGGAACCGGAAGCAAGACCCCTATCCTTTCCCCCGAAAAGCTGACCGTGGCCTCCACCCCTGCCAGCCCCTTGTTTTTTATGCCCTCAACCCTCACCTGGCATTCAGGGTTTTGGCCGAAGAGTATTGCCGGGCAAGGGGCTTCCAGGGCCAGCTGGCGGCAACGGAGATCGTCCCTATTGAGTATGGCCCAGCCCTCAGGGGGAAGGCTATGGATCAATTCCCCTTTGGCCTTGGCTATGTTTTCCAAAGAGCCCAAGCGGCCCAGATGGGCAGTACCTATATTGGTGATAACGCCAACCTGGGGCCGGGCCAGAGAACAGAGATAGGCGATTTCCCCCAGCCCCCTCATGGCCATCTCCACCACCGCGGCCTGGTGATGGGGCTCCAGGGAGAGGAGGGTCAGGGGAAGGCCGATCTCGTTGTTGAAACTGGAGGGGCTCTTCAATGTGCTGTACCGGAGGGAAAGCACAGCAGCCACCAGGTTTTTGGTGGTGGTCTTGCCGCTGGACCCGGTCACCGCCACCATCACTCCCTGAAAATTTTCCCGCCGGTGATGGGCAGCCAGCTGGCCCAAGGCCCTAAGGGTATCCTCCACCTGGATGAGGGCCGTGTCTTTCCCCCTGTCCCTGATCTCGGGTTTAAAATCCTCCGCCAGAACAACGGCCGCACCCTTATCCACGGCCACGGGTATGAAATTGTGGCCGTCCCACCGGCTCCCCCGGAGGGCTATGAAGGCCATGTCCCTCTCCAGGGTTCGGGTGTCGGTGCTTATGCCCCTTGCCACCCTTTGGGGATCCCCTGCCAGCAGCCTGCCTCCGGTTATACGGCATATCTCTCCCGCAGGAGCTACGAACATGGGGCTTCACCCCCGTATCCTAGGGACCGGAGTTCTTCCCTGGCCACCGCCCTATCGTCGAAGGGGAGGTATTTGCCCTTGACTATTTGGTAGTTTTCATGCCCCTTCCCCGCTATCAGCACCGTATCCCCCGGCTGGGCCTCCCTCAGGGCAAAGGCGATGGCCTCCCGGCGGTGGGGGATGACTTTATAGGCCGATCCAGGTACCCCTTTCACTCCGGGCAAAATATCTTCGATTATTTTCAGGGGATCTTCATCCCGGGGATTGTCAGAGGTGATCACCACCAGATGGCTCCACTGGACGGCAGCCCTGCCCATCAGGGGCCTCTTGCTGGCGTCCCTATCGCCCCCGCAGCCGAATACTGTTATAACCCTGTTGGAGGTGAAGTGCCGGACGTTTTTTAAAACCTTTTCCAGTCCGTCGGGAGTGTGGGCATAGTCCACTATCACGCTGAAGGGTTGCCCCTGGCAAATCCTTTCCATCCGGCCCGGTACCCCCGGGAAGGAAGAAAGGGCCTGAAGGGCCACGTGGGGTTCTATGCCCTCCTGCCAGGCTAAAGCGAAGGCGGCCAGGGCGTTATAAATATTGAATTCCCCTATAAGCTTCAGCTCCACCCAGGCCCTGCCCTGGGGCCAGATGAGTTCAAAGCCGGTACCCTGGGGTCCCAAAAAGATCCTCTCCGCCCTTACCTCCGCCTGGGGGGAAAGGCCATAGGTAACAAAGGGAACCCCCATCTCCTTTAAACAGCCCAACAGGCGCAGGCCCCATGGGTCATCCCTGTTGACGACCCCGTATTTGGGATCCTTTTTAACTCCATGCGTGAGATTTTTAAAAAGGAGGAGCTTGCTCTGGAAATAGTCCTCCATATCCCGGTGGAAGTCCAAATGCTCGGGAGACAAATTGGTAAATACACCCACGTCCATTTCGGTGCCTTCCAAGCGTTTAAGGGTTAAGGCGTGGGAAGAAACCTCCATGACCACCTGGGTGATTTGGGCTTCGTCCAATTCTTTAAATATGCGCTGCAGATCTAGGGATTCCACGGTGGTGTGCTTGCTGGGCTGAATTTTTTCCCCCCACCTGTTGACAATGGTGCCCAGCAAGGCCGGGGCTCGGCCCCCTGCCTTCAGGATGGCCTCTAAAAGATGGGCCACGGTGGTTTTACCGTTGGTACCGGTAATGCCGAAGAGCCTCAACCTGTGGGAAGGAAAATTGTAGAAAAAAGCCGAAGCCCGACCCAGGGCTTGGCGGCTGTCCTTGACTTTTATCCAGGCTACCTGGGGGGGCAGGGGCACCTCCCTCTCCAGGATCACCGCTTTGGCGCCCTTCTCTATGGCTTCAGGCACATACAGGTGACCGTCAGTTACAAAACCCTTGATGGCCACGAAGAGATGGCCAGGTTTTATCTCCTTGGAATGGTAATGGAGCCCCACTAGGGGAAGGGTGAGAGGCCCCCCCCAATCCTCGGCCTCCACAACAGGTATGAGATCTGCCACCTGCAATCGGATACCCCCTCCCAGCGTCCACTTCTTAGCTTATCACGGAATCCAGAGGGGGAAAAGGGTCTTTAGGGTCCTTTATCCTCTGGAAATATCTCGCTGAATCTCACCTTTATCTGGGTTCCCGGGTCTACCCCGGCGCCTGGAGGTGGCTCCTGCTCCACCGCCCGACCCTTTCCAGAAGGGACAAGATTCAATCCAAAGGCTTCTAAGACTTCTGCGGCCTCCTGCAAGCGCAGACCCCTCACCGAAGGCACGGAGACCTTGGGCTTTCCTTCTTCTCCCTCCAGATAGAGGATGACGGTGGTGCCGGAAGGGACTTCTACCCCGGGCCTGGGCACCTGGGCCTTCACCCTGTTCCCCTGGCCTTCCAGTCTGACCTTCAATCCCGCCCTTTCTATTTGACCTTTGGCAGCTTCCCTATCCATCCCCACCACCGGGGGAACCTTCACCAGGGGAAGGGGAGCTTCTCCTTCCTTTGGTTTGGGGACCTGCTGGGGAGGCACTTTAAGATAGTGGAGCACGTCGGTGATCATGCGCTGGAATAGGGGGGCAGCCACCATCCCGCCGTAATAGGGATATCCCTGGGGTTCATCGACGCTGACCAGGGCCACCACCTGGGGATCGTTGACCGGAGCATACCCTATGAAAGAAGCCACGTATTTGCCCTCCACATAACCTCCGGGACCGGGTTTCTGGGCTGTCCCTGTTTTCCCTCCCACCCGGTATCCGGGTATATAGGCGTTCCTCCCCGTGCCCTCGCTCACCACCAACTCCAACATTTCCCCCAAAACCCTACAGGTGGTGGGGGAGACAACCCTGCGGATCACCTGAGGTTCTATTTTCTTTACGGTCCTACCTTCGGGATCGGTTATCTCCTTGACCAGGTAGGGGCGGATCAGCTGTCCTCCGTTGGCCACCGCCGCCACCGCTGTTATCAGCTGCAGAGGGGTAACGGCTATCCCCTGGCCTATTCCTATGGTGGCTATATTTATGGGTTTTAATTCGTTTTCTGGAATTAAGAAACCTGCGCTCTCCCCTGTTATCTCTATCCCTGTAGGGGCCCCAAAACCGAAGGCCTTGATGTAGCGATAAAAGAGCCCTTTTTTCTTTTCTTCCAGCCTGAGGGCTATCTGGACAAAAACAGGGTTGCAGGAATTTTTCACTCCTTCGGCAAAGGTCTCGCTGCCGTGGCCCTCGTGGAGCCAGCAGTGGATGGTGTTTCCCCCTACCTTTATATATCCGGGGCAGTAGAAGCGGTCTTGGGGCTTTACCACCCCCTCCTCCAGGGCAGCGGCAGCGGTTATGATTTTAAAACAGGACCCCGGTTCAAAGGCGTCCCTGACCACCGGGTTGCCCCATAGTTCCCGGGGGTACTGGGAGTAGCGGTTGGGGTCGAAGGCGGGCCTGCTGGCCATGGCCAGGATCTCGCCCGTCTTGGGGTCCATAATTATCACATGGGCCCTGGCGGGCTTGGTGGGACTGGCCATGAGGCGGTCCAGCTCCCTTTCAGCTATATACTGGATGGTCTGATCTATAGTCAGTACCAGATTATGGCCGTCCCGAGGGGGGATGTAGCGGTGAAGGGCCCTGGGGATCTCCCTTCCGTGGGCATCTATCTCCAGCACGATTTTTCCCTTTTCTCCGGAAAGCTCTTTATCGAACATGGCCTCCAGGCCTTCTAACCCCTGATTATCCACCCCGGTGAATCCCAGCACATGGGCAGCCAGCATTCCGTTGGGATAATAGCGGCGGCTCTCGGGGACCACTTCAATGCCGGGCAACTGCAGTTCTTTGATCCTTTTCGCCTGCTCATAGTCGATCTGGCGGGCTATGAATTCAAAGCCCGTGTTCCGGGTGATCTTTTCCAGAACCGTGTCGTGGGGGAGGTTTAGGATTTCTGATAATTTGGCAGCTATCTCCTCAGCCCTGCCCGAGGCCTTTACCTCCGGCGGGAAGGCCCCCACATAATCGCTGGTTATGTTGACGGCCAGCTCCCGCCCCTGGCGGTCGTAAATTATACCCCTCCTGGCGGTCACGGGCATTACCGAGAGCCGGTTCTCCAAGGCCCGCTTCTGCAATTCGCCGCCCTTTACGAATTGCAACCAGGCCAGGCGAAAGAGGATAACAATAAAGCCGCAGGCGAGGATCAGGAAAACCCAGGTCAACCGCCGGCGCACCTCAAACCCCGCGGTTACCGCCATCCCTTTCCCACCTCCTAGGTTTTCTAGGTTTTAAATCCCAGCCCCTTCATCTTGCAGCCATCCCTGCAGGGCCCTGGAAAAAACCACCAGCCAGCTGTTTCCCTCTGCCCGTGTCTGGCTGGAAGCCGAACCTGATGATCCTCTGCTTTCCTCCCTGGCTTCAGGAGGGCAGTAGCATATCTGTTCCGAGCTGGGCTCCCCCATCCCCAGCCGACCTGTAGCCACTTGGGCTATCCTTTCCGGAGTTTTAAGGCGGGCCGTCTCCTTCTGCAGCTGTTCGTTTTCCCTTTTTATAAGATATATCTCCCTTTTCAGGTCCTCCAGCTGGTAACCTTTAAGCACCACCTGCATGGAAAGATAGGCCTTACCGAAGGTGAGGGCCAAAAACAGGATGAGGCCTGATATAAATACCAACCTCCGCCGAAACCTTTTCCAGGTGCGGGGCAAAGACCTGGTACCAGGGGAAACCGAAAACCCTTTGGCCCCCTGCCTTTGAGATGCTGCCAACATAGCCTACTCTTCCTCCCCCTCCTTTAGAACTCTCCGGGCAGTCCGGAGTTTGGCGCTCCTAGCCCTGGGGTTTTGCGCTATCTCCTCCTCCGTGGGGATAACGGGCTTAGGAGTCAAGATCTCCAAGATTCCCTCCCGGCGCCAGCGTAGGAAGGCCCTCTTCACCAGCCTGTCCTCCAAAGAATGGAAAGAAATGATGGCCACCCTTCCCCCGGGCTCCAGTATTTCCGGCAGCTGCTCCAAGACCTCTTCCAGGGCACCCAGCTCGTCGTTCACCGCTATCCTCAGGGCCTGAAAGGTCCTCTTGGCGGGATGGGGTCCCCTCCTCCGGGCAGCAGCGGGTATGGCTGCCTTGATCACCTCCACCAGCTGACCGGTGGTGAGGAGGGGGGATCTCTCCCTGGCCTTCACGATAAACCGGGCTATCCGCCTGGCCCATCTCTCTTCTCCATATTCTCGGATGACCCGGGCCAACTCCTCTTCGCTCCAGGTATTGACTATTTCTGCTGCGGTCAGGGGTTGGGTGGGGTCCATGCGCATATCCAGAGGCCCTTCCCGCTGATAGGAAAAACCCCTATCCCCCCTCTCCAGCTGGTAGGAGGAGATCCCCACGTCCAGAAGGAGCCCATTTACCCTCTTTATCCCCAGATTTTCCAGTATTTTTTTTAAATATCTAAAATTGCCATGAACAAGGGTAACGGAAGAGGACCAGGGGGAAAGCCGCTGCTGGGCCAAGGAGAGGGCCTGCTGATCCTGGTCGATTCCTATAAGATGCCCCCCGGGGAGAAGCCTGGGGAGCAGAAGGAGGCTATGACCTCCCAAACCCAGGGTCCCGTCCACGAAGACCTCCCCTGGCTGGGGGTCCAAATATTTTATCACCTCCTGAGCCATCACCGGATGGTGCAAAATCTTCACCTTCCTTTAAATATCCAGATCCGACAGCTTCTCCGCCAGGGCTTCGAATTGCTCCGCTGTCCTCTGGCAGTATTCCTCCCACAGCTGGCGGCTCCAGATCTCCACTCGGCTGGAAACCCCCACCGCCACCGCCTCCTTATCCAGCTGGGCGTAGGCCCTCAAATTGGCCGGCAGCAATATCCTGCCCTGCCGGTCCAGCTCGCATTCGGTAGCCCCAGAAAAAAAGAAACGGAGGAAAGAGCGCACATCGGCCCGGGTGAAGGGCAGATGGCGGAGTTTCTGCTCCAGCTCTTTCCAAGTCTCGGGAGGATATGCAAAGAGGCAGTGATCCAGCCCCTTGGTGACGATGAATTTGGGACCCAGTTTTTCCCTAAAACGGGCGGGGATGATCAGGCGACCCTTCTCATCTATGGTGTGATGGTATTCTCCTATAAACATGACCCGGTCCTCTTGTGATTATAGTTCGGCCCCCGTTACAACCACTTTACCCCACAATCACCCACTTCCTCCTACCTAATTCTCCGCTGAGGATAAAAATTCCTCCGGTACAAATAAAAAACCCGGCAACTGTTGCCGGGAGAAAAGGCCTTCTCAGCCCACTTCTTGCTGGGCCAGATAGGCTGCCCCTATGATCCCTGCCCTGTTGCCCAGCTGGGCCGGAATCAGGGGAAGGGAGCGCAACAGCCATGTACCCATATATTCCCTAAAGTATTCCCGGATAGGGCTTAAGAAGAGATCCCCCGCCTCCGCCGGCCCACCTCCTAGGATGATGGCCTCTGGACCCAGTGTCAGGGCCACATTGGCCAGGGCCCGGGCCAGATGTCTGGCGCCTTCTTCCAAAACTTCTCGACACAACTTGTCTCCTTCCCGGCCAGCCTCTATTATCTCCCTCAGCCCCAGGGAAGGGCTGTCCCCAAGGCGGGAAGCCCTTCCCCAGGAGAGCTTCTCTTTAAAACGCCTTACCATGGCCGAAGCCGAAGCCAGGGTTTCAAGGCAGCCCCGACCGCCGCAGCGGCACAAAGGCCCGTTTTCCATCATCTTTACATGCCCCAGCTCGGCCCCGTATTCCAAACTCCCCCGCCAGATCCTGCCTTGAAGGATCATTCCCGATCCTATACCCGTCCCCACGGTCACCAGAAGGAAGCTGCTATATTCCCTTCCTGCCCCTTGCCACATCTCCCCCAGGGCGGCCATATGGGCGTCGTTTTCAATGACCACCGGCAGGGACAGGACGGCCTCCACCTCTTCCTTTAAGGGATAGTCCCGCCAGGAGAGGTTGGGAGCCAGGATCACCCGTCCCCTCTCAGGATCCACCGCTCCGGGGACTCCCAAGCCTGCAGCCTGTATATCTTCCTTCTTTACACCTGCAGAGCCCAGGAGCTTTTCCACCAGGCCAGCCATCTGCTCCAGGACCCCCCTGGCCCCCCCTTCCACTTTGGTCCCCTCCTGCAGGTGGGCCTGTATCTGCCCCTTTTTATCCACTATGCCCATCTTTATGGCGGTCCCGCCCAGGTCCATCCCCAAAAAGTACATGATTCCTGGCTACTTACCTCCTTGTAGGTCCTTTATCTTGGCCAGCATATCCTGCACCGTCTGGGCCATCTCCGGGGAAGGGTTGTGCTTCAAGATTTCCTCCCACTGCTGGACGGCCCCCTGCAGGTCTCCCCTCAGGGCCAGATAGTAGCCATAGTTGAGGCGCATTTCGTTGTCTCCCGGATTTAAGTCCAGGGCCTTTCTGAAAAGCTCCAGGGCCACCTCCCCTTCCCCCACATAAAGGGCCGCATTTATCATCCGGGGGTACAGGCCGTAGTCCTGGGGATTCAGGGCTTGAGCCTTCTGGTAGCTGGCCAGAGCTTCCCTATAACTGCTCTGGGCCTTCTCCCAGTCCTTGGCATAGTTTGAATATAGAAAGCCCAGATAGGTTTCCACGTCCCCCAACTGTACATACAAAGGGGCGTGGTCTTTTTGGGATTCCAGCTTCCTGGTCAGATCCTCCCGCTGGGATTCCAGTTTGGCTATTTCCTCTTGAACAAAAGCCGGCTCGACAGCCTCAGGGTTTCCCCCCCCAGGGGAGAAATGGCGGGAGGAGGCCAACAGGGGCACGCCGCCCACCAAACCTAGGCTCAGCACCACCACCAGGAGCATACCCAGCCCCGGCCTCTTTTTATGAAAATTGCGCAGGGAGCTCAATATGCCCATATTTTTCACACCCTTTCACAGGTATCATACCTCAAAGCGGGCCTCGGAGCAATACATTAAAACAAAAGGCCAGCTTAGGACTAGCCCTCTTTCTCCCTTTTCCTCTGGCATTGGGGGCATAGCCCGTAGAACTCCAGCCGGTGGTAAAGCACCGAACCGCATCCTTTGGCCCTCGCCTCTTCTTCCAGATCCTGGCGTACAGGCATGGGCAGATCGGCGATACGTCCGCACTCCAGGCACACGTGGTGATAATGGGGGTGGGGGTTGCCGTCGTAACGGCTGTAGGTGCTGCCGTAATTCAGCTCCGCTATCTCCCCTTGGGCCTTTAAAATACCCAGGTTCCTGTAAACCGTCCCCAGGCTTATGTCGGGGATGATCTCCCTGGCTTTGGCGTAAATCCAGTCGGCTGTGGGGTGGATATCAGTGCTCCTCAATATTTCCAGGATAACCCTTCTCTGCTTGGTCATGCGCTGCATCCTGGGTTTGTTCTGATACATCCTCCTCACCTGTCCTTCAAAATAACATTAATATTGCTTACCATTTTAATTCTACATAAACCTCAGGCTTTGTCAATGGCTTTATGATCCCGGCTTGCCGGATAAAGCCAAAAGGAACATTTTTCAGGGACGAGGGCACCGGAACCATTTCTCGGCCTCTACTACCCAGAATACCAGGCTGCCCAGAAAGAAACAGAGGAGGAGCTGGGTAGGGGTCAAAGAAACAGTACGGAAGACCTCCTGCAGAGGAGGCAGATAGATAACCGCCAGCTGTAAGGCCATGCTCAACAGGACGGCCCCCAAAGCGGCGGGATTGGAGAGGAGACCGGCCTTTAAAAGGGGAATCCGCCCTGTGCGCACAGCCAGTACATGGGCCAATTGGGCGAAGACAAGGGTGGTGAAAAGGATTGTCTGCCAGGAAGGCTGGCCCAGCTGCCAAAACCAATAACCGACACCAAGACATGTGGCTGCCATCAAGGCGCTAACCCAGAGAATATGCGTGCCCAAACCCCCGGCGAAAAGGCTGGCCTTGGGGTCAGGTGGGGGGCGGCGTATGACCCCTTCCTCAGCCGGCTCCACCGACAGGGCGAGGGCCGGAAGACCGTCCGTGACCAGATTGATCCAGAGGATCTGGAGCGGCGCCAAGGGCACTGGCGTTCCACATAAAATACCGGCAAAAATGATTAGGATCTCGCCCAGATTGGTGGCCATTAGATATTTAGGGAACTTTTGGATGTTGTCGTAGATCACCCGGCCTTCTTCCACTGGAGCTACAATGGTGGCAAAATTATCATCCAGAAGCACCATATCGGCAGCCTCTTTGGCCACATCGGTTCCGGCAACTCCCATGGCCACCCCGATGTCGGCTTTCTTCAAGGCAGGAGCGTCATTTACCCCGTCGCCGGTCATGGCCACCACATGCCCTCTGCGCTGTAAAGCTTCCACTATCTTGAGCTTATGGGAGGGGAAAACCCGGGCATAGACAGCCACCTCTTCAGCAATTTGGACCAGATCTTCCGGCGAAAATCCGTCCAGTTGGCTGCCTGTTAAAATGCGCCCTGTATCAAGGCCCAGTTCCCGGGCAATGGCCAGGGCAGTGAGGGGGTGATCGCCGGTAATCATTACCGGGTCGATTCCCGCTTGACGGCAGGTCTCCACCGCCCCCTTGGCTTCTGGCCGCAAAGGATTCATCATTCCCACCAGCCCCAGGAAAACAAGGTCTTTTTCCAGTTCCTCTGTAACCTCCTGGGGCAGGGCAGCTAAAAAACGGAAGGCCACCGCCAACACCCGCAGACCTGCCTGGGAGAGCTCCCCATTGGTCTGCTCCAGCTCCTTTCGCCATTCATCCAGGGGTTCTATTTTGCCGTTTACCCATACTCCGTTGCAGGCCTGTAAAAGGAGGTCGAAGGCGCCTTTGGTGAAAAGGACGTGGGGCGGCGGATCTCCCCTACCCAAAAACTCCGCCCAGAGGTCCCGGCAGTTCCCGCCCACCTGGTGAATGGTGGTCATCCGCTTCCGCTCAGAAGAAAAAGGTAACTCCGCCAGGCGAGGAAGGGCCCCTTCCAGTTGGGGTTTGGAGTAACCCAGCTGCATGGCGGCCATAACCAGGGCGCCTTCAGTGGGATCCCCTATATAAGAAAACTCCTCCCCCTTTGGGGTTAAGACGGCATCGTTGCAGAGGGCACCGGCCCCCAGCAAAAAATGGGCTGCCGGGGGCAAAGAGGCGGGCTTTTCCCCGGAAAAAGAAAAAACCTCAACCCTCCTGTCCAGGTCCCGGACGGGCAGGGCCAGGGCGGTGACGGTCATCCGGTTCTGGGTTAGGGTTCCGGTCTTGTCGGTGCATATCTTGGTGACCGAGCCCAAAGTTTCTACAGCGGGAAGCCTGCGGATAAGGGCGCGACGCCTCAGCATCTTCTGGGCCCCCAGGGCCAGGGTAATGGTGACCACAGCGGGGAGCCCTTCCGGCACAGCGGCCACCGCCAGGCTCACTCCAGTGAGAAACATGGTTTTCGGGTGCTCGCCCCGTAAAATCCCCAACAGGGTCACCGCTACCACAATCGCCAAGGCTATCAATCCCAAAGTGCGGCCCAGTGCGGCCATGCGCCGTTGAAAAGGGGTGGGCTCGGCCTCCACCCTCTGGATCATACCGGCGATGCGCCCCAGCTCTGTCTCCATACCGGTGGCCACGGCTGTTCCCCGGCCGAAAGCCACAGTGGTCCCCTTGTAGACCATGTTATTCCGATCGCCTAAAGGTGCCTCTGCCGGAATTATGGCGGAAGGATCTTTATCCACCGGGACCGATTCACCGGTCAAGATGGCCTCCAGCAACCTGAGGTTGGCGGCCTCCAGGAGGCGGCCGTCCGCAGGCACCACATCACCCGCTTCCAGGAAGAAGACGTCTCCAGGGACCAGCTCCTGGGCGGATATTTCCTGAATTCTGCCCTCCCGCAGCACCTTTGCCCGGGGGACAGAAAATTTTTTGAGCGCCTCCATCGCCTTCTCAGCCCGGTATTCCTGGATAAAACCGAGAAGGGCGTTTAAAACCACGATTACCAAGATGGCAAGGCCGTCTTTATACTCTCCCAGGAGAAACGACACCGCCGCGGCCGCCAGGAGGAGGAGGGCCAGGGCCCCGGTGAACTGCTCCCGCAGAATGGGCCAAGGCCCTTTGGGCGGACCTTCTTGAAGGAGATTGGGCCCGTATTTTTCCAGGCGGGCCTAGGCCTCCGCGGAGCTGAGGCCCTCTGTCGGGTCGGTAGCCAATTTTTCCAAAACTTCATGGAGAGTCCAGCTGTGCCATGGATGCATTTAATCACCCCCCAAGAGCAAATTAAATAGCTCGAAGGGTTGTCAGGATAAATAAGAGGTAAAATATGCCTCCGGCCAAAAGCGGATATACGGTGAGGTACCCCTTTTTCCGGATCTGCCCCAGGACCAAAGAGGCCATAAGGAGGGCAAGAAGAGCGCTGAACAGGCCAGCAGGGGAAAGACGCCAATCGGTCAGAGCCATCCCCAGGGCGGGGATAAGGGAGCCCTGAAATACCATGGCCCCTGTCATGTTCCCCAGGGCCAGGGTGTCCTTTCTCTGATATACCCAGATGACGCTGCTACATTTTTCCGGAAGCTCGGTGGCTATAGGCGCGATTATCAGGGCCAAGATAGAGGGGGGGACTCCCAGCATTTCGGCCAGGCGGGAAAGGCCCAGGACGAAAAGTCTGGCCCCCACCAGGATGAGGCCCAGGAAAAAGAGGACCTGAAATATGATCAGGGAGGTTCTGGGTTCGGCCCTCTCGGGATTGAAATAAAGGCAGGGGGGACAAATGCCCGCTTCCCCCAGGGTTTGCCCTCGGGTGAGGCAGAGATAGGTGTAT
Organism: Neomoorella mulderi; assembly: GCA_011375465.1. Classification (GTDB taxonomy): domain Bacteria; phylum Bacillota; class DSM-521; order Neomoorellales; family Neomoorellaceae; genus SpSt-1133. Next base: position 34,901 of record DRZV01000093.1, on the reverse strand, counting down.
ACAAAATAAATGACCACCAGAATGAGGGCGGCCCCTTTCTTCGCCAGGGACCCCGGGCTGAAGGAGGCGGCTAGCGCCAGGCTGTAGCAGACCAGGAAGAAACCCAGATCCCGGGCTATGACCTGGGTTTCCACCCGCAATTGGGGGAAGTCGCTCCGACGGCCCCGGTGCATCCATACAGCCAGGCCTGTTACGAGAAAGCCCAGGGTGCTCAGCATAAAAGGGGCCCCTAAAATAGCTCCTATCCCTATATCGCTGCCTTGACTGCTGTTGGCTCGAGTGAGGATGGCCACGAGGGGCACGAGGGTTTCCGGCAGGGCAGTCCCCACCGCTGCCAGGATGCTGCCCACAGCCCCTTGCCTGAGGTTCAGTTTCCTGCCCAGCCACTCCACGCCGTTGGCAAAGCCTTTAGCCCCCACCAGGATCATCGTCAGGCTTAAAAGCAGGGACATGGGTAAGCTCAGCATCTCTTCCCTCCCTCCCTTAGGATAACTCTTCCCCAAAAATTTAATGAAAAGAAAAAGACCTTCACCAACAGGTGAAGGTCTCGCCCTTTCCGCTGGGTCCGGGCTGATAGCCGGGATGGCGAACCCAGCCCCTTCCGGGGGGCTACTCCCCTTCAATCTATTCAATCTAGAGGGGTTCTGTCCCCATGTGACCCTTGTGGAAGGTGGCCAGTTGGCGGTAACCTATCTGATATAAAATCTGTCGCGCTGTCTCTCTGGCCCGGCCCACCTCTTCCGGAACATGGGCATCGGAGGTTATGATCACCGGTATATTCAGCTGAAAAGCCCTTTCCAATATGTCCCGGGAAGGGTAGATCTCCCTCACGGGGCGATACAGCCCTGAGGTGTTCACCTCCAGGACTATGCCCAGGCGGGCCATCAGCTGGAGGGCAGGTTCCGCCAGTTCCACCGCTGGCCGGCGGGGCCGGTGCCCATAGAGCTTTATGAGATCCAGATGGCCTATCACCTGAAAGATACCTGTGGCTGCAGCCTGGGCAGCTAACCCAAAGTATAGCCTATAGAGCTCGTCTATGTCCCAGTTCCCAAACCCTTCCTCTTCTCCAGGTTTGTCAAAGGCCCACCCGTGGACTTCGTGCACCGATCCTATGAGGTAGTCCCAGGGCTTTCCCTCCAGTTCCTTAAAATCCCTGCCGGGCCGGAAATCCACTTCCAGCCCGGCCCTCACTTTTAGCTTAGTTTTTTCCTCCAGCCGGGGGAAGACGCTGAAATCCAGCCCTTCCAGATACCATTCGTGCTCGGCAAAGCCGATCTCGGTCAAACCTCGAGCCCGCGCCACTTCCACATAGGGCCAGAGCCGTTCCACCGTATGGGCAGGGCCGTCGTGACCCAATCCATGGACGTGATAATCAGCAGCCATCCTCAGTATTCGCTGGGTAAGAGCTTTAACTGGGCAAAGGTGAAGACCGGCCCATCCAAGCATATATATTTGCTGCCCAGATTGCACCGGCCACACTTACCTATGCCGCATTTCATGCGCATCTCCAGGGTCGTTATTATCTGCTCATCATTATACCCCAACTTGGCCAGGGTTTCCAGAACCAGTTTGATCATTATGGGGGGACCGCAGACAATGGCGATCCTGTTTTCAGGGGAAGGCTTTAGCTGCTCCACGAAGGGAGGGACAAATCCCACCGGCCCCGTCCACTTTTCATCGGCCCGGTCCACAGTGACGTCCACCCGGCAGTTTTCCACTTTGGGCCAGTTGTTGAACAGATCCTCTTTGAAACAGAGGTCGGTGGGGGTCCGGGCGCCGTAGATGATCCACAGGTGTCCATAGTCTTCCCGGTGCTCTATACAGTAGTTGATGACCGAGCGCACCGGAGCCAGACCTATGCCGCCGGCTATGAAGAGCATATCCTTGCCCTTCATCTCCTCTACAGGAAAACCATTGCCATAGGGCCCCCTTATGCCCACCACCTGGCCCACCTCTGCTTCATGGAGGGCAGTGGTGAGCACCCCCACCTTCCTGATGGCGATCTCCAGGTGATCCGGCCCCTGGGAGGTTACCGAAAACATACCCTCCCCCACGTCCAAAAGGGAGAGCATGACGCACTGTCCCGGTTTAGGGGTGAAGGGCTTGCCCTGATCGGTGGATATATAGAAGGTCTTGGTGTCGGGGGTTTCCTCCACGATTTTGACTATACGGGCTGGCATGGGGACAAGGGGATTGCCAGTGGCCACATCTGCCATTATAAGCTCACCTCCTTTACGTCCCGGATGACCTTGGTGATATCCACATTCACCGGGCAGAGCTCAAGGCAGCGACCGCATCCCACGCAGGCAAACTGGCCATAACGCTCCACAAAGTATTGAAGCTTGTGGAGGAGGCGGTTGCGGAGCCTTTCTTTCCTGGTGGGCCGGGGATTACGGCCCCCTGCCATCAGGGTGTAATGGGCAAAAAGGCAGGTGTCCCAGCAGCGGAACCTGTAACCGGAAGTCTCTATTGTCTCGCAGTCTATATCAAAACAGTGACAGGTGGGGCAGAGATAGGTGCAGATGGCGCAGCCCAGACACTTGCGGCTTAGTTCCCCCCAGTAAGGATGGTCGAACATCTTCTGCAGTTTTTCCACCAACCCTTCCAGTTCCACCTGGAGGGAAGGCTGGGCAGGGGCCGGTATCTTCTCTCCCTCCGCAGGGGCCAAGAGGCCGGAAGCCTGCTTCAGCATCTCTTCCCCCCTGGGGGTAAGGGCCTCCAGGAGATAGCCTCCTGGCACAGGCCACATCTGCACATCCACCCCTTCTGCTCTCCCCGGGTCTATACCAAAGGAGGTGCAGAAGCAGGTGGGGGCCGCCTGGGTACAGGCCAGGGCCACGACAGCGGTGTTTTCCCTGCGCTTTTTATAGAACTCATCTACATAACCCCTGGTGAGAAAGACCTGATCCAGGAGCAGGAAGCTGCGGGCATCACAGGAGCGCACCCCCACCAGCACGGCCCTATCCGGATGCAGCTCCACAGGCTCCAACCTGGCCTCTTTGCCGCTGGCCCAGTAATCATAAAGCTTTTCCGTACGGGGGAAGAAGAGATCCTTAGGGGGCTCCAGGGTATTGCCTTCTCCCAGGGCCAGATCTCCTTGACCCTTAAAGGGGCGGAAAAGGGTGACTTCCCCCACCTTCTGGGGCACGTAGACCGTAGCCCCCTGGGACCAACACTGCAGCAGTTCCGGCAGCTTTTCCGTAGCCAGCTTGTACATCCCCCTACCTCCTTTCTTCAAAGTCCGGATCGTCGGGCCGGTATTCCACCACCGGGGGCTTGGCCTCTAAGCTGACACCTGCTTCATAGGGCCCGAACAGGGCGTTTAATTCCTTGATGATCTTACGGTTGAGGGTCATTATGGGTAAACGCTGGGGACAAACCCTCTCGCATTCGCCGCATTCGGTGCATCGGCCAGCCACGTGCAGGGCCCGGGTGATGGCAAAGAACATGTTCTGGGTAAGCCCCATCTGCTTACCGCACCAGCCGGTCTGGGTGCGGTCGAAGATGCATTCCCGGCAATCGCAAGCGGGACACACGTTGCGACAAGCATAACAGCGGATGCAACGGGCGTAGGCATTGACCCAGAAGGCGTATCTCTCATCGTAGGACATGGCCTCGATCTTCTCCACATCTTCAAAGCGCTTCTCCGGAGACCCCAGATCCCCTGAGACTCCCGCCTCCAGGAGCTCGTCATAGATTACCGGCTCGGGATGGGTACAGCCCACACACTTGGGGGCCAAGGGCAGTTCTGCCCTCTTCTCCTCTCCTAGCAGGCTAGCTGCCCGGCTATCCTTGAGGCCCGGGCACTTTATGCCTAAAAGGTAAAGCCTCTCCCGGGGGAACTGGTTATCCTGTAAAAGCCGCACCACGTTTCTGGAGTCGCATCCCTTTACAAAAAGGGCGATTTTATCGTCTGTGTTTCTGTAGTCCAGAAGATATTTAGAGAGGTTGTTCAGGCAAAACTCGTCCCAAACCAGGCGATCCGCCTCTTCGGGAGTGGTGATGAAGGCCGGCGGGGAAAGGTACCAAAACGTGCCCTTTTCCCAGCCTATGACCATGTTCACCGCACCGCTCTCCAGCAATTCCCTTGCCCTTTCCCTCATCTTGTCCTGCAGGCTCATACCCGATCCCTCAACTTTCTATTGGGTCCTAGAGCCTTAACCTGTTCGGTCATCTGCTGGATAGCTTGAGCGAACCGGGGTCCTTCTGAACCCGATATCCACTTGACTTGAAACCTTTCCGGCTCCAGACCCATGAATTGTAAAACCTTTTGCAGAAGCAAGAGGCGCCGGCGGGCATAGTAATTGCCACTACCATAGTGGCATTCTCCGGGGTGTCACCCCGCCACCAGCACCCCATCGGCCCCCCGCTGGAAAGCCCTCAGCACGAACTGGGGGTTCACCCTGCCGGAACAGGGAACCCTTATGATCCTCACATTGGGAGGATACTGCAGGCGGCTTAAACCAGCCAGATCGGCAGCCGCATAGGAACACCAGTGGCAGCAAAAGGCCACTATTTTGGGTTCCCACTGTTTCTCCTCGGCAGCTATAGACATATGGCGTCCACCTCCGCCAGAATTTGTTCATTGGTGAAGCCCTTGAGATTCATGGCACTGGAGGGGCAGGTGACGGCGCAGCTGCCGCAACCCTGACAGAGGCCGGTATTGACGGTGGCCACCTGCCTGGTGATCTCTCTGCCGCCCACCCTCTCGGCGATGGTGGTCAAGGAGATGGCCTTGTAGGGGCAGACCTCCACGCAGAGACCGCATCCGGCGCACACGCTCTGGTCTACAGAAGCCACCATGGGCTCGGTAGCCATCTCGTCCTTGGAGAGCAACAGAATTGCTTTGGCGGCGGCCGCGCTGGCTTGGGCTACCGTATCGGGGATGTCCTTAGGTCCTTGACAGGCGCCCGCCAGGAATACCCCTGCGGTGAAGGTCTCCACCGGCCTCAGTTTGGGATGGGCCTCCTGGAAGAAGCCGTCCTTATCTGTCTGCAACCCCAGCATTTTGGCCAGCTTATCCCATCCCCGGCTGGGCACCATGGCAGGGACCACCACCACCAGATCGGCAGCCACCTCTACAGGGCGACCCAATAGGGTGTCTTCTCCCTTGACTATGAGCTTATCCCCTTCCGGGAATACCTTGCTTACCCTCCCCCTTACATAGATGGCCCCTTCGTGTATAGTCCTCTCCAGGAATTCTTCGTAGGCCTTGCCCGGGGTGCGAATGTCCATGTAGAAGACTATAACCTGGGCTCCGGGTATCTTTTCCAGAACCTGATGAGCATGTTTGGCGGTGTACATGCAACAGGCCCGGGAACAGTAGCTCTTACCCTTGGCTTCATCCCGGGAACCCACACACTTTATGAATACCACCGTTTTGGGCTCCCTGCCGTCGGAAGGCCTGAGGATTTTGCCGCCGGTGGGACCGGAGGAAACGTTGAGCCGCTCAAATTGCATGCTGTCGATCACATCGGGATACTTGCCATAACCGTATTCGCCGTAAACCTCCCTCCAGTTGAACAGTTCAAAGCCCGTGGCCACTATTATTGCCCCGAACTTGTCCTTGATGATCTCGTCCTGTTGCTCGTAGTCTATGGCCTTGGCCGGGCAAACCTTCTGGCACACACCGCACCTTCCCTTGGTGAAATACAGGCAGTGCTCTTGATCTATCACTGGTATGGCCGGCACGGCCTGGGCGAAGGGGATATAGATGGCCTTTCTCTTGGCCAGGCCCTGTTCGAATTCGCTATCCACTTTGGTGGGACATTTTTCCCAGCACACACCGCATCCCCGGCATTTGGTGGCGTCCACCTTCCGGGCCTTCTTCCTGATGGTGACTTCAAAATTGCCCACATAACCGGATACGTCTTCCACTTCTGAGTAAGTCAAAAGCTCTATATTGGGATGCCGCGCCGCGGCAACCATCTTGGGGGTGCTTATTCAGGCAGAGCAGTCCAGGGTGGGGAAGGTCTTATCCAGCTTTACCATGGCTCCCCCTATGGTGGGCTCCCTTTCCACCAGGGTCACTTTATAGCCGGCATCCGCAATATCCAGGGCAGCTTGGATCCCCGCTATGCCACCGCCGATGACCAGGGCCTTTTTGGTGATGGGGACTACCCCGGGAGTCAAAGGAGCGCTCCGCCTTACCTTGGCCACCGCACCCCTGATCAGTTCGATGGCCTTTGCGGTGGCTGCCTCCTTATCCTTGGCGTGGCACCAGGCCACCTGTTCCCTGAGGTTTGCCATCTCAAAGAGGTAGGGGTTTAGGCCCGCGCTCTCACAGCATCTCCTGAAGGTCTCCTCGTGAAGCCGAGGGGAACAGGAGGCCACCACCACTCGGTTGAGCTGGTGCTCATTGATGGCCTTGCGGATGAGCTCCTGTCCAGGATCAGAGCACATATACTCGTAATCGGTGGCAAAGACCACGTCCCGGAATTCTTTGGCTGCCTCTGCCACCTTTTTTACATCCACCACCCCGGCAATATTGGAGCCGCAGTGGCAGACGAACACGCCTACCCGCTTCACGCCGTTTCCCTCCTCTCAAGGCTGGATTCTAAAAGGGGCAGGGGGTTGACGAAGTGGGTGGTCAGCCCTGCCTCCTTGGGTGAATATCCAAAAGCCACGGCCATAAGTTCGGTGAAATAGAATATGGGGAGGTTGAACTCCTCCTGGAAGGCGGCCTCCACCTGCTTCTGCCTCATATCCAGATTTAAATGGCATATGGGACAGGCGGTGACTATGGCCACAGCCCCAGCCTCCTGGGCCCGCCGCAGTATTTGGTACACCATCCCGAGCCCCACGTCGGTGCGGGCGGTGGGCAAGCTGGCTCCACAGCACTCGGTTTTATAGGGCCAGGGAACCGCTTCACCCCCCAGGGCCTCCACCAGGCGGTCCATGGTCATGGGATCCTCGGGATCGTCAAAGGCGGTTATGCAGGGGGGCCTTACCCAGAGGCAGCCATAATAGGCCGCCAGTTTGAGCCCCGCCAGAGGCCTTTTCACCTGGGCCTTGATGCTCTCCAAACCCACCTGGTTTATCAGCACGTCCAGGACAGAACGGGCGCTGACGCTGCCCTTGTAACTGCGTTCGATTATCTCCTCGATGGTTTTCCTCATCTCCTCCGACTCCCGCACCGCCTTCTCCACCGCCTTCATGCGGTTGTAGCAGGCGGCGCAGGGCACCACTATATCCAGCCCCTGCTCTTCCGCCAGGGCCAGGACCCGAGCAGGAAGGGCCAGGGCCAAAAGGTGATCAACCCGGTGGGCTGCCGAAGCCCCACAGCAGTTCCAATCAGGTATTTCCCATAGCTCCACTCCCAGGTGACGGGCCACCAGCCTGGTGGAGTGATCGTACTCCTTGGCAGTGGTCTCCAGAGCGCAGCCGGGATAATAGGCATATTTCACCTGGCTTCCCCTCCTTTAGCCCTCACCCGGGCGAAAATTTTTTTTATTTCTGAAATATTCTTGATGCGGGAGGGCAAAAGGGCTAGTTTTCCCCTGGCCAGCATAGCAGGACCGGACATTATATCTTTGAAGGGCTGGCCCGTCAACAAGTTATATTCCCCCATGATGCTGGCTTCATGGGGACGACCGAACCTCTCGATGCTCCGCAGGAACGCCCGGTCGAACACCTCCGTCTTTTTATCGCCCACAATCCCCCGCCGGCAGGCTTCTTGCCGCACCGCCTCCATCAGCTTGGGCATATCGATATCCCTGGGACAACGGACGTAGCATGTCTGACATCCCGCACAAATCCAGGGTGTGTTGCTTCTCATGGCCTTTTCATATAATCCCAACTGAAGGAGGCGGATGATGCCCCTGGGCCCGTAGTCCATGCCGGAGGAGGCGGGACACCCAGCTGTGCACTTGCCGCATTGATAACAGCGGCTCAAGGTGACTCCGCTGGCAGCCTCTATGCGCTCTTTAAAGGCTTGACCAGAACTCAGCGCTTGGCTCAGCGATAACCTCTCCATCCCCAGACCCCCCTTTTCGAGATAAATCTATGCCTAGATGTCATAATTCTCTCTTAAATTTAAAATTCCTCTTTCTTTAAACCATTAAAAAGGGCTTTAAAGAGGGATAAAAGCGGTGTTGTATAAATTGCTGGCGGGCACATCCTTATTGCTGGCCTCGCTCCAGCTTTTAAAATACGGCCTGGGGCAGGGGGCCAAAGGACATGCGAGGCATTTAATAGAAAGAGCAGCGTCCAACCCCTACGCCGCCTTTCTTTGGGGCACCCTGGCCACGGCCCTGGTGCAGTCCAGCACAGCCGTCACCGTCCTCACCATAGGCCTGGTGGACGGGGGCTAGATAAGCTTTGACCAGAGCTTGGGGATAATCCTGGGGGCCAATGTGGGCACTTGCCTCACGGTTCAGCTCATGGCTTTGGACCTCCATGCATGGGCTTGCCCCCTCATCCTGATGGGGCTTGTCCTGATCCTGTGGCCCAGGGGCAGAGCCAGCGGTCTGGCCCTGGTGGGGGTGGAGGTCACGTTTTTCAGCCTGGAGCTTCTGGAAAACTCCCTGGAGGCCTGGCAGAAGAGCAAGGCCTGGCTTTTCCTCCTCCCCCACCTGGATCCGATTAGGGGCTTCCTGGCCGGTATCTTCATGGCCGCTGGCCTCCATTCCAGCAGCGTGGTGACCGGGATCACCATGGTCCTGTTCGAACAGAAATTCCTTTCCGCCCTTTCGGCCCTGGCCGTGGTCCTGGGGGCCAATATAGGCACCTGCGCCACCGGCCTCCTGGCCTCCCTCTTCTCTTCCCGGGCTGCCCAGAGGACTGCCCTGGCCCACCTGCTGGTTAATATCCTGGGAGCACTGATGTTCTTTCCCCTCCTGCTCCTCCTGGCGCCCCTCCTCCCCCTTTTAAGCCGGGATCCTGGCTTCCAGATAGCCCACTTCCATACCCTGTTCAATCTCGCTTCGTCCTTGGTATTCCTGCTCTTCACGGGGATTCTGGCGGGGATATTAGAAAAACTGCTGCCGGGCTGATCAAACAGCCTGGCGAAAGAGGGGATAATTCTCGGTCAGGTATCCCCACAGATCGAGATAGGTGTTTTCCTCCGCCATCACCCCTAAGAGTTTAGCTACAATTTGGGGGCGCAGGCCCAGCAACCTATGTATCCAGGGAGCCCAGGTATAAACGGTCCTGGCGATGAAGCGGGCATACCTGATATGGCGGAGCATCTCCCTCCCCAGCTTTTCGCCATATTCTTCCAACCCGCCCCCTCCCCTCAAGGCCTTCATCAAGATCCCGGCTGCCCATCGGGCGCTGCGCAGGGCATGGGAAATCCCTTCTCCGGTGAAAGGGTCTACCAAACCCGCAGCCTCTCCTATGAGCAGAACCCTATCCGTGTGGAGCCGGACTTCCCCTTCTGGAAGGAAAGAAAGACAAGCCCCCTGCCACGGAATTGAGGGGAGATCTATGCCCACCTTGCGGCAAAATTTCTCTAGATAAGGTTTAAAATTGACTTTACAATTAAAGAAAGCCCCCATACCTACGCTCAGGTGAGCTCCCCTGGGGAAAATCCACCCATAACCTAGCAGGTATCCGTAGGTAAAATAGATCTTTTCCCCGGAAAATACCTGGGGCTTGGGAACTTCCAGATTTAAGCAAAAACCCCTTTCAATTGATAAATCTAAATGGCGGCGGACAACGCTGTGGGCCCCGTCGGCCCCCACCACATATCTGGCCCTCAGGCTTTCCCCCTTGGGGCCCCATACCCTCGTCCCCTTGGAATCCTCTTCTATGCCCAGCACCCGAAAGCCCTCCCTCAATTTGGCTCCTGCTTCCAGGGCTTGCTCCAGCAGCCAATGGTCCAAAAGGGTTCGGGAGACGGTATAGACCACAGGCTGGGTAAAGGTTATCTCCACCGGCTCTTCATTTTTAAAAAGAAAAACCAGGTGCCTAATTTCACCTTCTTTTAAACCTTCCCAACCCGGCGGCAGTTCCTTCACCGCCCCCCTGGTAAGGCCACCTCCGCAGATTTTGGGACGGGGAAAAACGGCTTTATCCAGGAGCAAAACCTCAGCTCCTTGGCCCGCCAAAAACCGAGCGCAGGTGCTGCCGGCGGGGCCAGCCCCACAGATTATTACATCGTATTCCATAGGACAACCCCCCTTTTTTACAATTTTTTCTTTCGCCCTCTTATTATACCCGTATAGGCCCGGAAAAAAAAGGCCATACTAACTTTGAAGTATTTCGCCATAAGGAGGTATCCATCATGGCCAAGACAGTGGTGGGTGTGTTCAAAAATGAACAGGTGGCCAGGGAAGTGGTGGAGGACTTAAGAAAAGCTGGTTTCGATAAAGAGATATCCATATTGGCCCGGGGCCGGGAAGGCCAGCAGGGTGAAGCCATGACCATGGAAGGCGGTGGCGGGATAGCCGACGGCATCGCCACCGGTGGAGTCCTGGGAGGGCTTGCAGGGCTGGCAGCAGGGGCAGGCGCCCTGTTCATCCCAGGACTGGGGCCCCTGGTGGCCGCCGGACCCATAGCGGGGCTCTTATCGGGCGCTGCCGCGAGGGGTATCGCAGGTGGTTTAATAGACTGGGGTATTCCGGAAGAAGAAGGCCGTCAATACGAAGAAGAAGATCCGTCAAGGAAAAATTTTGGTCTCTGTCCACTGCGAGGATCAATATGCAGATCAGGCCAACCGCATAATGAGGGATCACGGAGCCGATAGGGTAAGGGTGTACTAAAAGGAGGGCCTGCTCAGGCCCTCAATTTTTTTTCTAGGCATTTACCCGAAGGAGAGGGGCAAAATTATAACCGGGGGGAGAATCTCTGGGTAGAACCCAGAGATAAGGGGGATGGAAAGATGGCCCGCAGGCGTAGAGGCATCATGTCTGAGGAGCTGAAATACGAGCTGGCTAAAGAACTGGGTGTTTACGATACGGTGATGCGGGAAGGGTGGGGAAGTGTACCCTACCAGAGATTGCGGCAACCTGGTACGTCTGGCCATCGAAAAGGCGGAGGAAGCCATGAAAAACAGACGCTCCTAACCCTCCACCGGAAGCCTTCGGGCTTCCGGTCTTTATCTTTTCAACCGGTTTATCCTCTCATAGGGATCCAGTATCTGGATAATCCTTACTCCAAAATTTTCATTCACCACCACCACCACTTCTCCCCTGGCTATGGGGGTCCCGTTTATGCATATTTCCACAGGCTCCTCTATAAACCTGTCCAGTTCCACCACCGCCCCAGGGGATAGATTCAAGATTTCCCCGATTTTTTTAGAAGCAGATCCCAATATCACCTCTATCTCCAGGGGCACATCTAAAATCAGGTCTATGTTCCTGGCGGATCCATACACCTTCCCAGTCTCTGGCGGAGGGAGAGCTTTAGGGGGAAGAGATACTCCTTCATCTGGGGCAGGCGCTTCCTCCTGGTGGGATCCCTGGCCTTCCGTGAGCAGAGCTACCTGGGCTCTAGCCACCTCAGGGGGTATAACCTGGACTATGTAGCTGTCTATGAGATCTCCGATAACCATCTTGAAACGCACCATCACCTTTTCCTCTAAAGGCCAAGGAGGGGGGTAATCCCCCTTATCCAGCTTTATGGAAGAACAACCGGGGGGACTTATCTTGACGCTCCTCCTGAACATGGTGGCCATGGCAGTGGCCGCACTGCCCATCATCTGGTTCATGGCCTCAGCCACAGCGCTCTTTCTGATGTCATCCAGCTCCCCTTGCCCCTTCAGCCCATCCCCTCCCATCATCAGATCGGCTATCACGGCAGCGTCGCTCTCCTCCAGCACCAATAGGTTGACCCCATTTAAACCCTCGACGAATTCCACTTCCACCAGAACGAAAGGGACATGGAAGCCCTCAAAGAGCTCCTTTAAGGTGGTGACAAAGGTATGGAGGGTAGTTTATTGAGACCCTCTTGTTCAATATCTGGGACATGGCCGTGGCGGCACTGCCCATGGCTATATTTCCGATTTCTCCCAGGGCATCCCTCTCTATATCTGTCAAATGTAACTCCGGCTCCTGCTCCTGAACCCCGTCATCACCCTTTAACAGGGCGTCGATCTCTTCTTGAGAGAGAAACTCGGACACTTAAAGCACCTCCGTTATCTGAACTGCCAGCTTTCCCCCTTGGATCCCCGGCTGTACTTTAAACTTCAACTTTCCGTCCACGTAAAGCTCCAGATCTTTATCGATCTCCTGATCCAGCGTGATGATATCCCCTTCCCGAAGCTGGATAAAGTCCCTCACCCTGAGTTTTGTCCTTCCGCAATAAGCTATCAGCTCCACAGGCACCTGGGCCAGGATCTTCTCCAGGGTTAGCCGATATTTCCCCCTCTCCTCCCCATTGCTGGTGGAAGCCAGCCACTGGCTGGTGGAAAGGCGAAAGAGGAGAGGCTCCAGCATCATATAGGGGAGGCATAAATTCAATAGGCCTTCCTGCTGGCCCACTTTAGTGGAAAGGGTTATAACCGCTACGGTCTCGTTGGGGGAAATCACCTGAGCAAACTGGGGGTTGGTCTCTATCCCCTCCAGTTTGGGGGTAAATTTCTGAAGATCGGACCAGGAGTAGACAAGCTGCTCCAGCAGGCGATTGGATAAGCGCTTTAACACGTGAAGCTCTATCTCGTGAAATCCCGGGTTATGGGAAGCATCTCCCCCCTGCCCCCGAATAGGAGATCTATGATGGGGAATACAAAGTTCATATTTGCCTGGAGAACCCCAGAACCCTTCAGGGGATCCAGGGGGAAGATGTTCATCAAAGTGGGGGTGGGCAAGGAGAGGGCAAAATCTTCGTAGGTCATCTGTTCTACGGAGATGATTTTCACCTGGATGTTGGCCCTCAAATAGGCGGAAAGGAAATTGGCCACCATCCTCCCGAAGTTTTCATGGATCATGTAAAGGGTGCGCAACTGCTCCTTAGAAAATTTGTTGGGCCGGCGGAAGTCGTATCTTTTGACCTTACCCTCCTCAGCCTGTTCCTTCAGGTCCTCCATCTGCACTTCCCCGCTGCTGATGGCCTGCAACAGGGCGTCTATCTCCGCTTGAGAAAGCACCTCTCCCATGGCCATACCCCTAGCTCAAAGCCCTCTGCAGGGCCTGCAGGACCCTGTCCTGCTGAAAGGGCTTTACTATGAAATCTTTAGCACCCGCCTGGATGGCCTCCATTACCATCATCTGCTGCCCCACGGCGCTGTACATTATTATCCGGGCATTAGGGTCTATCTGCCTTATGGCTTTCACCGCAGCTATACCGTCCATTTCCGGCATGGTTATGTCCATGGTGACAACGCCCGGTTTGAGCTCCCTATAGAGCTCCACCGCTTTTATCCCGTTTTCCGCCTCTCCAACCACTTCGTAACCATATAAAAGCGGCGTCATCCACCACCAAAACTTTTTTGCCATTCTCCCTACCTCCTGCTACCCTTCTTTAATTTTAAGCCCATCCCTAAAGAAGAAAATATCTTTTCCAGGGCTTCGCCTCTCCGGTATGAGAAAAAAGTGGCCCTGCAAGCGGATATCCTGGCTGAAAAACTCGGTCTCGATTATCAGGGCATGGTCAGAAAAATAGCCCCCCTCCAGAAAAGCTGAGCTCAAAACCGCGGCCAGCATATCGTAGGCGAAGGCCGGTACGCTGGGCATGAAGGTCAAATTGCAGAACTGAGAAAAGGCGTTTAAAAAGGACCCGGTCAGTATGTTGCCCACCTCGGTCAGCACCGAAATGCCCATATCGTCCAGTTCCCGGGTAGATCCCGCAGCCCTGCTCAGGAACATATCCACCAGCAGAAAGGCGCTCTCCTGGGTTAAAAGGAGAATATCTTGCTGGGGGCTTCCCCCCCTTACGGTGAACTCCACGCAGGCTACCGGATCCTCCTCTCCCCCCACCAGGGTGGGAATCTCCGGCAAAAGGAGAATACCGGTCTGGGGCACCTTCATATTTATCTTTACCCCGAGCATGGCGGCCAGGGCAGAAGCAGCATGACCCGCTCCGATGTTGCCTATTTCCTTTAATGTGTCCAGATGGACAGGATCCAGCCGTTCCCAAACCCGCATCCTTCCCCCCGCAGGCTGCTAGGGCCGGCGGTAGAACCAAGCCGCCTCCCTTATGTATCCCAGCTCTCGGTGGTAAAACATGGTCTCGGTAGCCCCGATAAGATAAACAATACTCCCCCTGGATGAAAGGACTCATAAAACCGACGGTAAATATCCCTCTGCACATCAGGGGTGAAATATATCATGACGTTGCGGCAGAGAATGAGGTGGTATCCCTTACCATAAGGATCCTTTAAAAGATCGTGGAGACGAAAGCGCACCATTTTATAAAATAAAAAACCCTGGGAAATCCCAGGGCTCTTGTTTTTTATAGGCTGTTACTGGCTCGGCTTTTCGCCCAAGGTGGCGTTTATCTCCAGAGTCTTACCCCCCCGGAATACCTTCAATTTGACCTTCTGACCGATCTTCATGGACTGGATCTTGTTGACCAGGTCTGCAGCGTCCTTTACCTTCTGGCCATCCACTTCTAAGATCACGTCGTATTTCTGCAATCCAGCTTCGGCCGCCGGGCTCCCCGCCACCACTTCTCCCACTAGAGCCCCTTCAGGACCGGGCAGCCCCAAAAATTCGGCCACCTCGGGAGTAAGGGAGGTCAGCATGACCCCCAACCAGGGCCGGGCGATCTTGCCTTTGGTCATCAGGTCGTTCAATACAGGTTTTACCGTGCTGCTGGGTATGGCGAAGCCTATACCCTGGGCGTCCGCCTTTATGGCCGTGTTTATCCCTATGACCTCCCCCTTCAAGTTGAGCAGGGGCCCTCCGCTGTTCCCCGGGTTTATGGAGGCATCGGTCTGGAGCAAATTTTCATAATGACGCCCCTGTACGTCTATGGGGCGTCCCTTGGCGCTCACCACCCCTACCGTTACTGTATGGTCTAGACCGTAGGGATTGCCTATGGCCACTACCCAGTCCCCCACCCTCACCTGGCTGTCGTCCCCTAAAGCCAGATAAGGTAGGGGTCGATCCGCGTTTATCTTTAAGACTGCCAAATCCAGTTGGGCATCTGCACCCACCACCCGAGCCGGGAAGGGTTTATCAAAACCTATAACCGTAACCTTGACCTGGGTAGCTCCCTGGATCACATGCTGATTGGTCAGGATATACCCGTCGGGGGAGATTATAAAGCCTGACCCCAAACCCCTCTGAACCCTGGGCAAAGGGCTGTAGGGTTCGCCGAAGAAATAACGGAAAAAGGGATCCTCCAAAAGGGGATTGCTGCTGCTCTCCGTATCTATCCTGACCACCGCCGGACCTGCCTTCTCCGCTATATCCGCTATGGTCTCCGGACCCCAACCGGCATTCACAGTGACAGGACCAGGGGCCACTTCGGCCATCTGGTACCCCAGAGTTTTATTTCTCCCCCCGGCGATGTGATAAAAACCTGCCGTGACCGCCACCCCTGCCAAAAATACCAACAATAATAGCCATGCGCCCCAGCGGGTTCTGCCGTTGTTCACCCCATATCACCCCCGAATTGAATGGAGGGGCTGGAAAGTTCCCAGCCCTTTCCTTTTTTGATTATAACGCTGGAGGTTAAGAGATTGCAATGGGATAGAGGCTCTGTTATACTTAGAATAGCCGTAAAGGACAAGGGCGGGATGGGCATGAAAAGATGGCAAGCTGTCCTGTTGCTTTTGGGCTGGCTTCTGCTGGGTATCGTGGTGACCGCAGTCAACAGTTTAGGAGCCAGCCACCCACCTCACAATGTAGAAAGGGGAATGATACCCTAGGGGAAAGCGCTGGAGGGCGCTTTCTCTTTTGGGGCCACCATGAGGGCAGAAGTTATTTTTACCGGCACAGAGCTGCTTTTGGGCCATCTGATCAATACCAACGGGGCCTTTTTAGCCCGGGAGTTGGCGGATCTGGGGATAGAGCTTTCCCGCCAGGTGGTGGTAGGCGACGATTTGGAGAGCATAAGGGAAGCCATAAGGGAAGCCAGCTTAAGGGCAGACCTTATCATAATAGGAGGGGGATTGGGACCCACCGAAGACGACCTCTCCCGGGAGGCCTTGGCCCAAACCCTGGGGCTCCCCTTGGTGGAAAACCTCGAGGCCAGGGAAAACCTTGAATCGTACTCCTGGCGCCGGGGTACAAAACCCTCTCCCCGGGTTTACAAACAGGCCCTGCTCCCCCGGGGAGCCGAGGCCCTTCCCAATCCTGTGGGGGCAGCCTCGGGAGCCTATTTAGAACATGAAGGTAAGATATATGTGCTGCTGCCAGGACCTTCCCAGGAGTTCGCAGCCGTGGTGAAGGAGGAGCTCCTGCCCCGGCTGAACAAGCTCCTCCAGGCCAGAGGGGAGAAAAGGGCTGTAATAACTTCCCGCATCATCAAGGTCATGGGTCTGCCCGAGGCCGCTGTGGCCTCGGCTTTAGGGGAGCTCCTCCAGAGCTGCAACCCCGCTGTGGTCACCCTGGTTACCAAAGGGGAGGTCCACATAAAGCTCACCGCCAGGGCTTCGGATCATGAGGAGGCCCGCAGGCTGTTCGCCCCCTTGGAAGAGATAATACACCAGCGCCTGAAGGATCATATTTTCGGCTACGATCAGGACACTTTAGAAGAAGCGGTGGGAAAGCTCTTGCGGGAAAAGGGGATGACCTTGGCCACCGCCGAGTCCTGTACCGGAGGA
Organism: Neomoorella mulderi; assembly: GCA_011375465.1. Classification (GTDB taxonomy): domain Bacteria; phylum Bacillota; class DSM-521; order Neomoorellales; family Neomoorellaceae; genus SpSt-1133. The sequence goes on along the minus strand of DRZV01000093.1, from coordinate 18,250 downwards.
TTGCTGGGCCACAGGATAACCAACGTGCCCGGAAGCTCCGATTATTTCCTGGGAGGGATAGTGGCTTACAGCAATGAGGTTAAAATAAAATTTCTGGGAGTGCCTTTGGAGCTGATCCAGATCTACGGAGCCGTAAGCCCCCAGGTGGCGGAGGCTATGGCCAAGGGGATGCGGGAAAAATTCTCCGCCCACGTGGGCATAGGCATAACCGGTATAGCCGGACCCACCGGGGGTACGGAAGAAAAGCCAGTGGGTTTGGTATACATGGGGATAGATTGCCAGGGAAAGGTTCAGGTGGAGAAGAGGAATTTTGTGGGAGACAGGGAAAACATAAAATGGCACGCCTCTCAATACGCCCTCTATCTCCTCTGGCGCCATCTGAAATCTTAGGTTCCCGGAAAGGGCGGAGCCTGGAGGGGCAAGGCAGCCCTGAGGTAAACCTTCTCTCCGTAGACAGCCTCCAGCACCTCTCCCCCATGGCTGCGGATGTGGTGCAGCAGCCGGTTCAGTTCTGCATAATCGCAGTGGAATTCCACCTCCCTGGTGGGTAGGCGCTGCACCTTTCCCCCTTCTTCCAAAGCCCTGCGGGCGGCGGTGCCGTAGGCTTCTATGAGACCCCTTATCCCCAGCTTCTTCCCTCCGAAATAGCGGACCACCACCACCGCCACATTGGTAAGACCCAAACTGCATATGGCCCCCAGGATAGGCCTGCCTGCTGTGCCGCTGGGTTCCCCGGCATCGCTGTAATACACCCTCTCACCTTTACCCTGCCCTATCCGGTAGGCAAAACAGATATGGGTAGCCTGGCGGTGCTCCTCCTGTATCCGGGAGATAAAACTTCTGGCCTCCTCCTCGTCTTTGACCTCCCGGGCAAAAGCTATAAAGCGGGAGCGCTCCACCTTTATCTCCACAGCCGTTTCCCGGGCAACGGTAAAATAGACGTTTTCCATAGATTCACTTGCTTCTATTTTTTCTCCCCCTCTGATATAATGGATAGGACTTTAAAGAGGAGGTTAGAAATGTTGGGATCGTGGCTTCAGCCTCTGTGGAATTATTTGGTAAATATTTTAGCCAGCTGGGGGTACTGGGGGATAGCCATAGGGATGGCCCTGGAGAGCGCCTGCATACCCATACCCAGCGAAGTGATATTGCCCTTCGGGGGCTATCTGGTCAGCATAGGGGCCCTGGATTTCTGGGGTACAGTCCTGGCCGGAACCTTGGGAGGTACTGTTGGGTCCGCAACCGCTTATTGGATAGGGCTCAAGGGAGGCCGTCCCCTCTTGGAAAGATACGGCCGTTATATATTGATCTCCCAAAGGGAATTGGCCTGGGCAGACGACTGGTTTCAGCGCTACGGGGAAGCCACGGTATTTTTTACCCGGCTCATGCCAGTGATCCGCACCTTCATCTCCTTGCCCGCGGGTATAGCCGCCATGCCCTTCGGCCGCTTCATCCTTTACACTTTCCTGGGCTCCCTGCCCTGGTCTGTGCTCTTCGTTTACATCGGGCATCAGTTGGGAGAAAACTGGGATACCTTGAGCCCCTACTTCCACCGGTTTGACCTTTTTATAATAGCAGGGATTCTCATCCTGATAGCCCTCTATCTGTACCGCCAGTGCCGGGCTTGAGCAAGCTCCAGATTTTTTATTTATTTCAATTCCCGAGCTAAACGCTTGAGGTAGGCCAGCCGCCTCTCCAGAGAAGGGTGGGTGGAGAACAGTTCCATAAGGCTGCCCTTCCGCAGGGCCGGTATGATGAAAAAGGCGTTGAGCGTTTCCATTTCCTGTAGTTCTCTTTCAGGTACCCGCCCCATGGCTCCGCTTATCTTTATCAGGGCTGAGGCCAGATGCCCGGGAGAGCCCGTCAATATGGCAGAACCCCTGTCTGCGGCAAATTCCCGGTAGCGGGACAGGGCCCGGATGAGGAAAAAGCTCACCACCCATACCAAGAGGGATACCAGATAGACCAACATCAACCCCCCTCCCCTGTCTTCCCTATCCCGGGTATCCAGAAATCCCCCTCCCCAGAAGAAGAAATTCTGGACTATGAAGGAGGCCACCGTGGCGAAAAAGCTGGCAACGGTCAGAACCGCCACGTCTTTATTTTTTATGTGGGTTATCTCATGCCCCAACACCGCTTCCACTTCTTCGGGCGTCAGGAGTTCCAAAAGGCCAGTGGTGACCGCCACCACCGCTTGGGAAGGGCTACGGCCGGTGGCAAAGGCATTGGGTATGTCGGTGGGGACTATGGCCACCCGGGGTTTGGGTATCCCTGCCCTGGCGGCCAGGCGCTCCACCATGAGGTGCAACTGGGGAGCCTCTTCCCGGGATACCTCCCTGGCTCCCGTGGACCAGAGGACCAGACGATCAGAAAAGTAATACTGGAACCCCAGCATCAGCCCCACCACCAACATAATCCCCGTAAGGCTTACCCCAGCCTGCCACAGTACGGCTATGAAAAACAGGTAGAGGGCTGCCAGCAAGAAGAGGGTAAGGAACATCCTGCAGGTGAGACCCCAATCGGGCTTGATTTCCCTCGGCAAGCCGATCCCCCTCCCCATTTCCTTATTCAGAGTTTATGATAAGCAAGTCCTCTGTTCGTGTCAAGAAAGGGTAATAAAATGGCCCCTCAGGCCATATCCAAGAAAAGGGGTGGGAAAATGGGCTTTTCCCCTCTGAAGGCCCGGGCTCTAAACCCGGGGGATACGGTGGCCATATGGGCCCCGGCCAGCCCCCCCTGGAGGATGCCGGTTACTTGAAAAGGGCCCAGCTGCTCCTGACCCGGTTGGGCTTTAAAGTAATGCTGGGCAGATCGGTGGGCGAAGCCAAAGGCCATCTGCGGGAAGAGCTGGCCGCTGAAGATTTCCACAATTTCGTGCTGGACTCCAGGGTAAAGGCCCTTATAGCCCTGAGGGGGGGTTACGGCAGCCTGCGCCTGCTCCCCCATCTGGATCTTTCCCTTTTGAGGAACCGCCCCAAGATATTCATCGGCTACAGCGACGTAACAGCTCTACTGCTGGCCTTATATAAAACCCTGGGCCTGGTGACTTTCCACGGCCCAATGGTCTGTCCCGAGCTGGGGGCTCCCCAACTGCCCCTTTATACGGAAAAAGGCTTCTTTCAAGCCTCGAGCTGCAATGCTCCTTTGGGGACCCTGTTCCCACCTCCGGAACTGCCTCCCCCCCCATCTGCCTCCACCCCGGTGAGGCAAAAGGGCCTCCGGTGGGAGGCAACCTGTCCCTGGTGGTGGCCACCCTGAGCACCCCTTTTGAAATAGATACCCGGAACAAAATCCTCTTTCTAGAAGAAATAGGGGAGCCCGCCTACCGCCTGGATCGCATGTTGGCCCAGTTGAAATTGGCGGGCAAGCTAGATCACGCCTCTGGCTTTGCCTGTGGCCTCTTCTCCAGGTGCCCCCAGGCACCAGATGTCCTTTACCATTATTTAAAGGGCAAACCTTCCTGTTACGGCTTGCCTGCAGGCCACTCTCTGCTACAGGCCACCTTGCCTTTGGGGATAAAGGCATGCCTGGATGCTGGCCGCTGCCGGTTGACCTTTATGGAGAACGCCCTTAGGTGATCTGCCAGCTGGAAAGATATTCTTTTTGCTCCTGGGTAAGCTCGTCGATCCTGACCCCCAAGGCCTCCAGCCGTAGCTGGGCTACTCGGCAGTCCACCTCCAGGGGAACAGGGTAGAGCCCTGGCTTCAGTTTTCCCTCCTGCTGCAACAGGTATTCCAGGGAAAGGGTCTGAAGGGCAAAGGAAAGATCCATGATCTCCACAGGATGTCCGTCAGCAGCCGCTATGTTCACCAGCCGCCCTTCTGCCAGAAGATAGAGCCTTTTCCCCCCTTCCAGGAGAAATTCCTCCACCCCCTCCCTGACCCTTCTGACTTCCCGGGCCAGCCGGCGCAGAGCGGCCACGTCCACCTCCACATCGAAGTGGCCGGCATTGGCCAAAAGCGCCCCATCTTTCATGGATTTAAAATGTTTCTCCCCTATAACCCCTGCACATCCGGTGGCTGTTATGAATATGTCCCCCAAAAGGGCGGCTTCTGCCATGGGCATCACTTCGTATCCTTCCATCAGGGCTTCATTGGCCCTGATGGGGTCCACCTCGGTCACTATTACCCTGGCGCCTAAACCCCTGGCCCTCTGGGCGATACCTTTGCCGCACCATCCGAACCCGGCCACCACCACCCTCTTACCTGCTATGCTCAAATTGGTAGCCCTCATTATGCCATCCCAGGTGGATTGTCCCGTCCCGTAGCGGTTATCGAAGAGATACTTGCAACAGGCATTGTTGACCGCCACCATGGGAAAACCCAGGACCCCTTCCCTTTCCATAGCCCTTAGCCTTCTAACCCCGGTGGTGGTCTCCTCTGCTCCCCCTATGATATGCCCTATCAGTTCCCGCCTCTCCCCGTGCACCGCGCTCACCAGGTCCCCCCCATCGTCGATGAGGAGGTGGGGGCAGATGTCCAGCACTCTGTGGAGGTAATGCCTGTATTCTTCCGCGCTGGCCCCCCTGCGGGCGAATACTTTCACCCCCAGGCTGGCCAATCCAGCAGCCACATCGTCCTGGGTGGTAAGGGGATTGGAACCGCAGATGGCCACCTCCGCACCCCCGGCCTTTAAGACCAAAGCCAAAAAAGCGGTTTTGGCCTCCAGGTGGAGACATATGCCTATCCTTCTGTCTTTAAAGGGCTGACTTTTTTCCAGCTCTTCTCGCAAGCGGTTTAGAACAGGCATATGCCTTTCCGCCCAGTAGATTTTCTGCAAGCCTGAAAGGGCTGGTTCTGGGCGGGATGTGGTGGAATCGCTCATGGCTGCCTCTCTCCTTCCCAACGGGGCCTTACTTCCACCCTGGCGGGGGTATGGCTGCAGGGACAATCCCTCTTCTTGGGTATCCGGGGAAGGGTGTGCATTATCAAACGACGGAGCTTCTCCCTATTGGCGGCCATCACCTGTAGGACCTCTTCATGGCTCAGGGTATGCTTGGCTATGCCCGCAGCCATATTGGTGACCATGGCTACCAGGGAATAGCAGAGCCCCAGCTCCCGGGCCAGTACCACCTCCGGGACGTTGGTCATACCCACCAGATCTCCTCCCAGCTGGCGTATCATCCTTATCTCAGCCGGAGTTTCAAACCGGGGACCCTCGGTGCAGGCATATACACCTCCATCGTGGGCCACCATACCCAGCTCCCGGGCAGCTTCCAAGAGCAGGCGCCGCAGCTCGGGACAATAGGGAATGCTGAAGTCGGTGTGGACCACCCCTGTTTCCCCACCTTCGAAGAAGGTGTAGGTCCTCCTCTTGGTGAAATCCAAAAAATCGTCCACTATGACCAGGTGGCCGGGTTCAAAGCGGGGATTCAACGCGCCCACCGCGCCGGTGGCTATTACCCTCTCCACCTTAAGGGTTTTTAGAGCCCAAATATTGGCCTGGTAGTTGACCCTGTGGGGGGGAAGGGTGTGCTGCTCCCCGTGCCTGGGCATAAATCCTATCTCCTCACCCTGGTAGGTCCCCACTTTTAATACCGCTATCCCATAAGGGGTGACCACCCGTTCCTCCCTCACCTGGCTCAAAATCCCCGGCTCGTAAATTCCCGAACCTCCGATTATGGCGATGCGCATCCCTCATCCCCCCCACCTTTGAGTTTCTCCCTTTCCTCCAGGGGACATATCCTTTGTAACAGGGAAGCATAAAACATAATAGAGGCACATTGTTCTAAGACCTCCATACGGTAGAGGGCTTCCTCCAGATCTTTACCCAGGGTTAAAGCACCGTGGTTGCACAGGAGAAAAGCGTCGTGTCTTTTCCAAAAGGGCAACAATTTTTGGGCCAGCTCTTCCGTTCCGGGAGGGGCATAGGGGACTGAAGCCACTGGCCCCATAACCAAGAGCACTTCAGGCAGGCCCTCCAAGGGCAGCTTCCCCCTGGCCACGCTGAAGGCCGTGGCCAAGGGAGGATGGGCGTGGACCACCGCCCCCACGTCGGGCCGATATCTGTAAGCTGCCACATGCATCCTCCACTCCGAGGAAGGCTCCCTGTCTCCAGAAACCACCCGGCCCTCGGTGTCGATTATTACCAGATCCCCTTCTTGTAAAAAACCTTTGCTCAAGCCCCTGGGGGTGATAAGGATGTGGCCCTGGGGGAGCCTCACACTTATGTTGCCCTCCCTCCCGGCCACCAGACCCCGGAGGTAAAGCCGCCTGCCCGCTTCGATAATATCTCGGCAGTACCCAGTCAAGCCCTTTAGCTCCTCTCCCTCAACAGCCTTGCCTTTATATTTTGGGAAAAAGGGGGATAGATGGGCCCCTTCTCGGTGATAAAGGCGGTTATATACCTGTGGGGAGTCACATCGAAGGCGGGATTGAAGACCTCTACCCCTTGGGGAGCCAGGGCCACACCTCCCAAGTGGGTGACTTCCCGGGGATCCCTCTCCTCTATGGGTATCTGGTGGCCTTCCTCCAAGGTCAAATCAAAGCTGCTGGTGGGGGCAGCCACATAGAAGGAGAGCCCGTGTTCCCGGGCCAAGATCGCCAGTCCGTAAGTGCCGATCTTATTGGCCGTATCCCCGTTGGCCACTATCCTGTCCGCCCCCACTATAACCGCCTCAACCCACCCTCTGGCCATCACCGTAGGAGCCATGTTGTCGGTGATGAGGGTTACCGGGATACCCGCCTGGGACAGTTCCCAGGCGGTAAGCCTGACCCCCTGCAACAGGGGGCGGGTTTCACATACAAAAACCCGCAGAAGCCTCCCCCTCTCCGCCAGGAAATATATGGGGGCTAAGGCAGTGCCATAACGGGCGGTGGCCAAAGTGCCGGCATTACAGTAGGTCAGCACTGCCCGGACCCCTTCCAGGAGGGCTGCCCCCTCTTCCCCTATTTTCCGGCAGCGGTCTTCCTCCTCCTGGAATATAGCCTGAGCCTCCCGCAAGATCAATTCCTTAAGCCCCGGCGGATCTTCTCCCCAAACCCTGGCACGGTTTTTTATCCTGTCCAAAGCCCAGAACAGGTTCACGGCAGTGGGCCTGGTGGAGGTCAGAAGCTGGATCTTTTCTTCCAGTTCTTGTAAAAAGGCTTCCCTGGTGGCGGCCCTGGATTCCCTGATCCCCAGGTATAGCCCAAAAGCTGCGGCTATACCTATTGCCGGGGCCCCCCTTACCCGGAGGTTTTTTATGGCCTCCACCACTTCCTCCAGGGTATGCAACTGGAGGTACACCAATTCCCCGGGGAGGCGGGTCTGATCGATTATCTCCAGGTGATCCCCCCGCCAGCAGAGGGGAGATGGGGGTTTGAGGGTCAAATTTCTCACCGCTCCTCTGTTCCTAACCAGCCCCTGAGGCGCATGGCTTCATAAAGCCGGCGTAAAGCCACCATATAGGCCGCCATCCTCATGTCTACCCCTTGTTCCAGGTGCATCTCGTAAGTTTCCCTGAAGGCCCTTACCATGACCTGCTCCAGCCGGCAATTTACTTCCTCCTCAGGCCAATAATGTCCGGTGTTATTCTGGACCCATTCGAAGTAAGATACGGTAACGCCCCCAGCGTTGGCCAGTATATCGGGAATAACCTTGACACCCTTTTGCTGTAAAACCCGGTCGGCCTCCAGGGTGGTGGGTCCATTGGCAGCCTCAGCTATTATCCTGGCTTTAACCTCAGAAGCTATAACCCCTGTAATTTGGTTTTCCAGGGCCGCCGGGATTAAAATGTCGCAATCCAGGGTTAAGAGCTGCTGGGAATCTATGGCCTTTGAATGGGGAAAACCTCCCACCGTGCCGGTGCTGGCTTTATATTCCGCCAGCTTCCAGGGATCCAACCCTTCTGGATTGTAAGCTCCTCCCTTGCTGTCCACCACCGCTATAACAGAAGCCCCTTCCCCTGCCAGCAACTTGGCCACAATGCTGCCCGCGTTGCCAAATCCCTGAATGGCCACCCTGGCCCCCTTCAAAGGAAGCCCCAGGGCTTTGGCCATCTCCCTGATGGTGATAAAGCAACCCCGGGCCGTGGCTTCCTTTCTCCCCAGGGATCCTCCCAGGGACAAGGGTTTGCCGGTAATGACGCCAAAGGCGTTATAACCTTTAAGCCGGCTGAATTCGTCCATCATCCAGGCCATTATTTGGGGGTTGGTATATACGTCAGGAGCGGGTATATCCTTATGAGGGCCGATAAAGGGGGCTATGGCCCTTATGTACCCCCGGCTTAGGCGCTCCAATTCCCCTGGGGATAGTTCCCTGGGATCGCAGACCACCCCTCCCTTGCCTCCCCCGTAGGGCAGGCCCACCACTGCGCACTTAAAGGTCATCCACATGGATAGGGCTATCACCTCTTCCATGGTGACTTGGGGGTGGAAACGTATCCCCCCCTTGAAAGGGCCCAGGGCGTTGTTGTGTTGGGACCGGTACCCTATGAATACCCTGATCCTGCCGTCATCCATCTCCACAGGGAAAGATACCCGGACCACCCTCATGGGCTGGCTTAAAATTTCGCAGACCTCTTGGGGCAGGGCCAGTTTCTCCGCCGCTTTGAGGAGCTGACCCCGGGCCATATCCAGGCAATTCGGTTCGCTATGGCTCATGCCCTTTCCCTTCCTCCAAAAAAGTTTCTATAGAAAAACAAAGAGCCCTATCAGATTATACTACGGATAAATCTGATAGGACAATAGATAAAGGGCCTCTGAGCAAACCTGTAAGCCGAGTTCTGTCGAGGATGGCCATCTATCTGGGATGCCAGTTGCCTGGCACCTCGAGCGACCTTACCCGGGGGCGGGGCGGGCCACCCCTTGACTGCCCCCCTATTCGGTCTTGCTCCGGGTGGGGTTTGCCTAGCCAGTTAGTCGCCTAACTGCTGGTGAGCTCTTACCTCACCTTTCCACCCTTACCCGGCGGCCCTCAAAAACCGCCAGGCGGTCTGTTTCTGTGGCACTTTCCTTGGGGTCGCCCCCACTGGACGTTATCCAGCACCCTGCCCTGTGGAGCTCGGACTTTCCTCAGGCTGCCCTTGAAGGGCAACCCGCGGCCATCCGGTTTACTCAAAGGCCCTGGAGAGTCTTCACCTTTGGCCACAATAACTATAGCAGCTTTATTCAATCCTGTCAACATGCTGTCAAGGGATCAAAAGGCGCCCGCAGTTTTCGCACTGGACCCGCTCTCCTGCCTTTATTTTTTGCATCAATATAATAGAAACCATAAGGCGGCAGCCGCTGCAGCAGCCGTTTTCCACCCGGGCTAAAGCCCTCAAACCCAGGCGGGACTGCAACTCGCGATAATGCCTCAACAGGTCCTCATCCAATTCTTTTTCTAACTTTTCCATCCTGAGCTTTAAATCTTGGATCTCCCTTTCCCTCTCTTCCCTCCAAAGGCGGTATTCTTCCAGTCTGGCCTGATATTCGCCCACCTGTCCCTGAAATATCTGGCTGTGCTCCTTTACCCACCCAAAAACCTCCTGCAGCTCCATATTCAATTCCTTTATTTTTTCCTGATAGACGCTTATCTCCTTATTTAAATGAGTGAGCTGCTGTTCTAGATTCTGGAGTTCGCTGGGATTATTTATCTGGCCGCTGTAGAGTTTAGCTTCTGTATCTTTCTTTTTGACCTCCAGACTTCGACAGGTATTCTCGTGGAGGGCCAGCTGCTCCTGAAGCCTTTCCCCCTTCCGCTTCTTTTCCTGGATCTGAGTGTAATAGGACTCGAGGCGCTCCTTTTCCCTCTTCAACTCCTTCCCCTGGGAAGGGTTTTTCAATTCCTGCTGAATCCTCTCCAAGCCCAACTGCAATTCCTGTAGCTCCCAGAGTTTTTCCAGCCCCATCTCCTCCCCCCTTCCCACTAAACTACCGACCAGGGCTCCACCTCCTGCTGGGAGACCAGGACCATCACTCCCTTTTGATGGAGCCTTTCCCCCAGGTATTCTGCCAGCGCAGGGACCACCACCCTTTCGGTGGCAAAATGTCCCGCATCTATCAGCGCCAACCCCAGGTGTAGAGCTTGACGGGCTTCATGGTATTTCACGTCTCCGGTGATCAACACATCGGCTCCAGCCGCCTTGGCATTGGCCATATAAGCGGCCCCTGATCCCCCGCAAACAGCCACCTTCCGGACTATCCCCTTGCCTTCCCCTATTACCCTTACCTGTGTCACCCCTAAGCGCTCCTTGACCTGGAGGGCCAGATCTTTTAGGGTCAAGGGAGGTTCCAGGAAACCCAGCCTTCCCATGCCCCATACAGGCCCTTGGTTTTCTAGAGGGTAGAGGTCGTAGGCTACCTCCTCATAGGGGTGAGCTTCTTGAAGCGCCTTCAAAACGGCGGCCAACCGGGATACAGGAAGGATGGTTTCTAACCTGTATTCATTCACTTCCGTGAGGCTGCCAGGGGTTCCGATGAAGGGGCTGGTGCCCTCCAGGGGAAGGAAGGTGCCTTTTCCCAGAACCCTGAAGGTGCAGTGGGAATAACTGCCGATGTGGCCTGCGCCCGCCCGGGCCAGGGCCTCCAGGATCTCCCCTTCATGGCCTTCAGGCACAAAGGTGACCAGCTTCAAGTATTTCTCTTGTTTCACCGGCACAAGAACCTTTAAATCCTTGAGGCCCAATCTTAAAGCCAAAAAGTGATTGACCCCCTGGGAAGCGCTGTCCAGATTGGTATGGGCGGAATATACGGAGATGTTGGCTAAAATCAAGCGGCGTATCATATCGCCCTGGGTCTCGTGAAAATCGATGCGAGTTAAAGGTCTGTAGAAAAAAGGATGATGGCTTACGATGAGATCGGCCCGGCGGGCTATGGCTTCTTCCACCACTTCTGGGGTCACGTCCAGGCAGACCAGGATCCGCCTAACCTCCCCTTCAGGGGACCCCAGCATCAAACCCACGTTATCCCCTTCCCGGGCCAGATGGAGGGGGGCCATCTCTTCCATCAGGGCCATAACTTCCCTTACCTTGACCACCTTGCTCCCCCCATTAAAGATTGGGGCCAGCGGGCTAGGTCTCTTCCACTCCCACTGGCCTTACCATCTTGGTGGGCCCACCAGGATTCGAACCTGGAACCAACGGATTATGAGTCCGCTGCTCTACCGTTGAGCTATGGGCCCGTACTGGCTCCTCGGGCAGGACTCGAACCTGCAACCACCCGGTTAACAGCCGGGCGCTCTACCATTGAGCTACCGAGGAAGGCCTCACACATATAATTATATACGCTGTTGCCCTTTAGGTCAAGACCAAAGGGGCTGAAAAATGAGCAGGATACCTCCCCAGGCCAAGGCCGGATTCCCCACAGCGCCTCCGGCTGGATTTTTGGAATTTTATTCTAGATAATCCTTTAATTTCTTGCTCCGGCTGGGATGGCGGAGTTTACGCAGGGCCTTGGCCTCTATCTGCCTTATCCTCTCCCGGGTGACCCCGAACTCCTGGCCCACCTCTTCCAGGGTTCGAGCCCTGCCGTCCTCCAAGCCGAAGCGCAAACGCAGGACCCGCCGCTCTCTGGGGGTCAAGGTCTCCAGGACTTCCTCCAGCTGTTCCCTCAAAAGGGCCTGGGAAGCAGCCTCTGCCGGAGCCTGGGCCTCCTCGTCCTCGATAAAATCGCCCAAATGGCTGTCCTCTTCTTCACCTATGGGGGTTTCCAGGGATATGGGCTCCTGGGCGATCTTCATGATCTCCCTCACCCTCTCCACCGGCACTTCCATGGCCTCGGCTATCTCCTCCGGGGTGGGTTCCCTGCCCAGTTCTTGCACCAACTGCCTCTGAATCTTTATGAGCTTGTTTATGGTCTCCACCATGTGGACAGGTATCCTTATGGTGCGGGCCTGATCGGCGATGGCCCTGGTTATGGCCTGTCTTATCCACCAGGTGGCATAAGTGCTGAACTTATAGCCCTTCCTCCAGTCAAATTTTTCCACAGCCTTGATCAAGCCCAGGTTGCCCTCTTGGATGAGGTCCAAAAAAAGGAGCCCCCTGCCCACATATCTCTTGGCAATACTCACCACCAGCCGCAGGTTGGCCTCTATAAGGCGGCGTTTGGCCTCCTCATCCCCCTTTTCCCTTCTCTTGGCCAGTTCTATCTCTTCCTCTGGGGTGAGGAAGGGTACCCGTCCTATTTCCTTAAGGTACATTCTCACGGGATCATCGAGGGCTAAATATTCCGGCAATAATTCTTCCCGCTCTGCCCCGGCCTCTCCGGGCATCCCCTTTTCCTCTAAACCCCCGGTGTCGGGGACCACCTTAATCCCATGGCTTTCCAATTCTTCGTATATACCTTCTATCTCTTCAGGGGTGAGCTCGAAATCCTCTAAAGAGTCCATTATCTCCCCATAGGTCAAGGAGCCCTGCTGTTTACCTCTAGCTATGAGCTCCCTCATGGCTTCACGTAGGCCCTCTTTCACCCTTTATCCCCCCTTTCCGCATTTCAGCTTATTGATGGTAACTTGAAGCTGGAAAATCTCCTTCTGTAACGCTTCCACCAGGCTGGGGGGACCGATTTCCGCCATACGGCTTAAGCTCCTGCGGACCTCCCTCTCCCTTTTCTGGAGCTCCTTTATTTTAAAGAGGTTTATAGCCTTCTCCACCATCTCCTCCTTCAGAGGTCCCTTGTCCCTTTCCACAGCCATCGCAGCCAAAATCCCTTTCCATTCCTCCTTCTCTCCCCTGTGCTTCAGCAAATCGAGCAAACCCTCCCCTGCCATTTCCGGATTTTCTCTCCTTATCTCTCTTATAAAGGGTATCAGCCCTTCTGCCACACCTTCTGCCCATTTTTCTCCTAATTTCTGGTCTATAACGTCTGCCAGAACCGGGCTTTCTATATAAGCCTTCAGCAAGAACATTTCCAGGCTGCCGGCTTGCCTTTTGCCCTCTTCTGGTTTTCTAGGAGGAGAGATCGGGGTCCTGTGCACCCTCCGGGTTTCCATTGAAGCCATGGCCCTGTAGATGGCATTTTCCGAAACGCCCACCCGACGGCTCACAAGCCTGACGTAGGCCTCCTGTTCCACCGGATCCTTTATGGCCTCAAGGTGGGGCAGGAGTTCCTCCACAATAGCCTTTTTCCCCAAGGGATGGGAAGGATCGTGTTGGGAAAGGAGCCTTTTTAAGCAGAACTCCATCAGGGGCAGGCTCTCCTGCAGCAGGAGTTGAAAGGCTCCCGGCCCCTGACTTTTTAAAAAATCGTCAGGGTCAGTTCCCGGGGGCAGCTCCAAAACCCTCACCTGGAGACCCCTGCGGTACAACAGCTCCAGGCCTCTCAGGGTGGCGGCTTGACCAGCCAGATCATTATCATAGGCTATTATCACTTCTCGGGCAAGTTTTTTCATTTCCCTGGCCTGGTCATCGGTGAGGGAGGTTCCCAGGGAAGCCACCGCGTTCTTTATGCCTTGCTGCCAGCAGGCGATGACGTCCATATAGCCCTCCACCAGCACCACCTGCTCCCTTTTCCTTATCTCAGGGAGGGCCAGGTGAAGGCCGTATAGCAGGCGGCCTTTTTGGAAAAGCGGGCCTTCTGGTGAGTTCAGATATTTGGGCTGTCCCTCCCCCAGGAGGCGCCCCCCGAAACCCACCACCCTGCCCTGGGCATCCTTTATGGGAAACATTATGCGGCCCCGGAAACGGTCCTGGGGTTCCTTTCCGGATAAGGATACGAGGCCTGCCTGTTCCATCTCGCCATAGGAAAACCCCTTTTCCCTGAGGTGGTGCACCAGGGCCTTCCCTTCAGGGGGAGAAAAACCCAGCTGGAAGGCTTGGACGGCTTCTTCCTTGACCCCTCTCTTCTCCAGGTATTCCCGGGCTGCCCTCCCCTCAGGTTGAGATTTTAATATATGGTAATAGAAGCCAGCCGCCAGGGCCCCCAATTCATATAGGCGCTCTTTGATTTTTCTGGCTGCCGGGGAAGAAGGCGGATTTTTTAAATCCACCCCGGTGAGCTCTGCCAGCTTGGCTGCCGCCTCCGCAAAATCCAAGCCCTCATACTTCATGAGGAAGGTGAAGACATCGCCCCCTATGCCGCAGCCGAAGCAATAGAACATCTGTTTTTCCGGGCTCACGGTAAAGGAAGGGGTCCTCTCCTGATGAAAGGGACAGAGGGCTACGTAGTTGCGGCCTCTCTTCTTTAGATGTACGTAGCGGCCTATGACGTCCACTATATCGGCCCTCAGCTTTATCTCTTCCAGCGTTTCAGGAGAAAGGGAAATCCCCACGGTCCTTCCCCCTATAGCCCTGATCGATTTATACAATTCGCCATTAAAGACAAATATCCTCTTCCTGGTTTTGATTTTTACCTTTTCTCTATTATTTGTTACCCCTTACCATATTATACCTTAGAGTTTGGTGAATAAAATTTCAAGGGAGGAGCAAGCTTTCTATAAAAGGATCACGGGAGGCCACCATGACTAAAGGCATAGCCCTGTTCCTTATCGCCTTGATAGGCGGTAGCATTCTCCTGGCCCTGTATCAAGGGGTGATAAAGGGCCTTTTAGAGCCTTTTATAAGCAACCCGGTGCATCAACAGAAGAACCAGAACAAGGTATAATCTCAGCCCCCTTGGGGCATAATACTCACGGAGAGGAGGGGCATCCTGCCGTCACCGTGCGGATAGCCTGACGAGCGAAGAGATGCCCCTCCTTTATGGTTTACTCGCAGGGATAGCCGGTGGGCACAAATAACTTGATATACTGGTTCAGGGCAAAGCGGTCAGTCATACCGGCTATATAATCGCACACTCTCCTGGGCAAGGGATCATTGGGGGCCAGCTCTGGAGGCAGCAGCTGGGGATGTTCCAGGTAATAGTAGTAGAGCTGCTTTAACATGTTCTTGGCCTTGCCCTCTTCGGCTTTGGCCGGGGAATCCAGGTATACCCTCTGAAAGAGAAACTCCCTCAATCTATCCGCGGCCTCCTGTACCTCGGGGCTCATGGCAATGTGGTCTTTATCCCAGCTGGACTTTATCATATCCAGGACCATGGTGTTTATCCGTTCCCTGTGGGTAAAGCCCAAAACCCGCAGACAATCTTGGGGGAGGTCTTCCAGCTTTAGAATACCTGCCCTCAAGGCATCGTCTATGTCATGATTGATGTAGGCTATGCGATCGGCATAGCGTACTATTTGGCCTTCCAGGGTCTGGGGAAGGTGAGGGCCGGTGTGGTTCAAGATCCCGTCCCTGACTTCCCAGGTGAGGTTCAACCCTCTTCCCCCCTCCAGGAGATCCACCACCCTGAGGCTCTGCTCGTTGTGTTTAAACCCGTGGGGCGTCACCTCGTTTAAAGCCTCTTCCCCCGAATGGCCAAAGGGGGTATGGCCCAGGTCGTGCCCTAAGGCTATGGCCTCGGTCAAGTCTTCATTTAATCGCAAGGCACGAGCTATGGTCCTGCTGATCTGGGACACCTCCAGGGTGTGGGTGAGGCGGGTCCGGTAGTGATCCCCTTCAGGAGCTACGAAAACCTGGGTTTTGTGTTTTAGCCTTCTAAAAGCCTTGGAATGGATGATGCGATCCCTGTCCCTCTGAAATTCCGTGCGGACAGGACAGGGATCTTCCGGTCTGAGCCTGCCCCGGGTACGGCTGCTGAGGGCGGCCCTGGGGCTCAAAATCTTCTCTTCCAGTTTTTCCATATCGCGCCTTAAGAACATCTTGACCTCCTAAAGGCGGTGTCGGCGCAGGATCCGGATGGCCATGGCCACCTCCCAAACCCTTTGGCCCAAAAGGCGGGCTCTCTGAAGGGCGAAGGCGTCTTCCTCTGCTGGGGCTTGAGCACAGGCGCCGTGGTGCCCGCAATCAGCTTCTATAAAGCCGTCGCCCACTATCATCGTGCCCTGCACCAGCATCATATCAAAGAGGGCTTTGAGGGTGGTCTCTTGGCCTCCAAACCGGCTGGCCCCCACTGCCATGCCTGCCCCCACCATGTTGTAAAGGGCCTTTTCCTTCCTCAGGATGCGGCTTTTATCCCAAAAGGCCTTCAACTGGGCTGAGACGGTGCCAAAACATACAGGGCTGGCCAGGATCAAGCCATCCGCCCGCCGCAGGAAGTCATAGGCCTTCCCCAGATTGTTATTCAAGGAGCAGGCCCCGGAACAAGGCGTGCTGCACTGAATGCAATAGGGGGTTTTCTGGTCTTCCAGGGCTTCCATCACATGGATCATCTCCACCTGGGCCCCTGCCTCTCTGGCCGCCCCCAAAGCTTGTTGGAGCAAAAAAGCGGTGCTGCCCTTAGGCCGGGAGCTGCCATTAATTCCCACTATCAGGACCATTGTCAAGCTTGCCTCCTTGGGATATACTGTTTTCGTAGGGATCCAGAGCTTTTAACAGGCGGATGGCTTTCCGGGCCAGATGATCACACCGTCTGTTGTAGGCGTCTTCTCCGTGCCCTTTCACTTTAATCCACTCTACCTGGTGAAGACGGGAAAGCCTTAGCAGTTCCCGCCATAGATCTTGATGTTCCACTGCTTCCCCCCGGCTGGTGCGCCAATTGTTTTTCTCCCATTTATCCAACCACCCCTGGTTGAAAGCGTTGATAAGATAAGCGCTATCGCTGTAAAGGCGCACCCGGGAAGGTTCTTTGAGGGATTTCAGGGCCTCGACAGCGGCGGTCAATTCCATCCGCTGATTGGTGGTCCAGGAATGGGTCCCAAAAATAACCTTTTCCTGATCATCGGTTATGATGAAGGCAGCCCACCCCCCTGGACCGGGATTGCCGGAACAGGCCCCATCGGTATAGATGATGACTTCTTTCTTTTTATGCATCCTTCCTCCTGTGGGTGACTTTTATAAGGTGAAGAAATGATAATAGTCAGCGCTTGTCTTTTGGGAGAAAAGTGCAAGTACAATGGGGGGGACAATTTATGTCCCTTTCTCAAAGAATCGCTTTCCTTTCCCCTATTGCCCCTCTGCCCAGAAGTTCTGGGGGAATTGCCTGTGCCCAGGCCTCCGGCAGAAATCGTGGGAGGTAACGGATATGATGTGCTGGAAGGCCGGGCCAGGGTTATAAACATTGAAGGGCAAGATGTGACTTCTGCCTTTTTAAGAGGGGCCAGGGAAACGCTTCGCCAGGCGCAGGAACATAAAGCCCATCTGGCCATATTGAAGGAAAAAAGCCCCTCCTGTGGTTGCAGGTATATATATGACGGGACCTTCACCAACACCCTCCGGCCAGGACCGGGGTGACGGCGGCCCTGCTCATAAGACACGGCTTTAGGGTCATCAGCGAACAGGAGTTTCTACAGAGGCATCAGAAAGGCCCGCCTCTCTTCTAGGGGCGGGCCTTGCCTCTTCCTGGAGGGCTTTTAGAGATAGCCCTTTTCCTTCAAGATTTCTATGGCCCTCTCTTTGTCTTCCCTGGCCACCAGAGCCACAGGGCCGGTGCAGCCCATGCCGCTTTCGGCGTAGATGCCGGCAGCCCACAGGGCCTTCACCGCGTTCTCCAGTTCCAGGACGTCTATACCCGGTATCTCCTCCTCCACCGCCTTGGCGGGGGGTGGAGTCACTTCAGCCGCTGCTTCGGGAGCCGCCTCTTTGACAAAGAGTTCCTCCAAACCAGCAGCCTTAGCCGCCTGCATCTCCTTCTTAAAGACCTCCACCACTTTGCCCCGGGCAGCCTGGGCAGCATAAAGGAGAGCTCCGGCCACCACAGGGGTTCCCGAGGCCCGGGAGACTATGCATACCACGTAGTTGTAGGTCTCGCCTAGACCCGGACCGTAACCGTATCCCAGCGATTCATAATTCCCGCCCGTGGTGTAGGCGGAGAAGACCTTCATCAGCACATTGCCCGTTAAGCTGTCGGTAACCATTACATCCGCCGCTCCAGCCAAGAGGTCGTTACCCCGCATGATGAAGCCGCCGTCTTTCCGGATGGATTCGGCAAAGGTGATGTTGTATCCCCTCTCCTTCAAACGCTGGAGAGACCGCTCGCAAGCCCGAGCCCCGTCCAGGTTGAGGATGCCTACCCTGGGATTGGAGATGCCGCAGGCTTTAGCCGCGGCTATACCCGCTATGGCTGCCTTCACCATGGCCTCCACCCTATCGGCGGCCATGGTGCCGGTGGTGGTGGCCAGGAACATCTCCCGGCCCAATCCCGGCGTGATCACCCTCCCCACCGTGGCGGTACCCAGGGGGAAGTTATAGTGCATGGTCACCGCCGCGTCTATGGTGCCCTCCTGCAACAGCTTTTCCATAGCCTCGTGTATATCCCGATCCTCAGGACCAGTGGGATAGTGCTTCACCCCGTCGCCGAGGTAGTCCTTCAGGCCCTCCACCTCAGGACCTATCAGGAGCACCTCCAGACGGGGCTCC